>JAABQN010000049.1 GCA_011391455.1 Nitrospiraceae bacterium | reverse complement strand
ATTGATTTAAATAACATTTATATTTAATCATGGACGGCGTTAACTGAGTGATACCTTAACTACCCAACGAGTCAAGCTTCGATCGTTCCAAAGTGATTATCGAAAATATACTTTTCATATAACTATTCAATAACTTATAAGCTAAATTTAATTGAATTTAGTTCCGCGAAATAGTGGTGCATATATTGCTCTCCTCTGTGCGAAAGCTTTTGTTCGAACCTCATATGATTATTTATCTGATGGTGGACTCAATTCTTTTTTTTGCATCAATAGAAGCCGTGTGGGCTTGATAGAAGCCCTCAACTGTAGGAGGTGTGCCCCATGTTTTTGTCACGGAGACAGTTCTTAAAAGTTTCAGTGGGGACGGTCGCCGCAGTGGCCGTCGCGGACAGAGTGCTGGCGTTGACCGCACTCCAGCCGGTGATCGAGGTTGGGAACCCCTTGGGAGACTACCCGGATAGGTCCTGGGAACGGGTCTATCATGACCAGTACCGCTACGATTCGTCCTTTACCTGGGTCTGTTCTCCGAATGACACGCATGCCTGCCGCGTCCGGGCCTTCGTCCGCAACGGCATCGTGATGCGGGTCGAGCAAAACTACGATCATCAGACTTATGAAGATCTCTATGGCAACCGCGGGACCTTTGCTCACAACCCGCGCATGTGCTTGAAGGGGTTCACCTTCCATCGCCGGGTCTATGGCCCCTATCGGTTGAAGGGGCCACTGATGCGGAAGGGGTGGAAGGAGTGGATGGATGCCGGCTCGCCGGAGCTCACGTCGGAAACGAAGCGCAAGTATAAGTTCGACAGCCGCTTCCTCGACGATATGTTGCGCGTGTCTTGGGACACGGCTTTTACCTATGCGGCCAAGGCCATGATCATCATTGCGACGCGGTACAGCGGAGAAGCCGGGGCTCGTCGGCTGCGCGAGCAGGGGTATGCGCCGGAAATGATCGAGATGATGAAGGGCGCCGGCACCCGTACGTTCAAACATCGTGCCGGCATGCCGGTCCTCGGGATCATCGGCAAGATGGGGAACACTCGAATCAACGGTGGGGTCAATGCGCTGTTGGACACCTGGATCCGGAAGGTCGGTCCTGAGCAGGCCCAGGGCGGCCGCTATTGGTCGAACTATACCTGGCACGGCGACCAGAACCCTGCGCATCCTTGGATCTTCGGCGTCCAGGGGTCTGACTGCGATCTCTCCGACATGCGCTTCTCCAAACTCAACACCAGTTGGGGGAAGAACTTCGTTGAGAACAAGATGCCGGAAGCCCACTGGAAGCTGGAATGTATCGAACGGGGCGCCCGGATCGTGGTCATCACGCCGGAATATAATCCCACCGCCTATCGGGCGGACTACTGGATGCCGCTCCGCCCCGCGTCGGACGGTGCGATTTTCTTGGGTGCCATGAAGATCATCGTCGATGAGAATATGCACGATGTCGACTTCCTGAAGGGCTACACGGATTCGCCCATGCTCGTCCGTACCGATACCTTGCAGTTCCTCGACCCACGCGATGTGGTCGCCGACTATAAGTTTCCGGACTTCTCCAACAGTTACTCGGGCCGGGTGCAGTCCCTCAAGCCAGCACAAGTTGAGAGGCTCGGCGGGATGATGGTCTGGGACCTCAACAAGAAACAGGCGGTCCCGCTGCACCGTGAACTGGTCGGCTGGCACTATCAGAACAGCGGGATTGACGCCGCCCTCACCGGCACCTACCGCGTGAAGCTGCTCAATGGCCGCGAAGTCGATGCGATGCCGGTCTGGCAGATGTACTTGGTGCATTTCCAGGATTACGATCTGGACACTGTCCATCAGATCTGCCGGACACCGAAGGATCTGCTGGTTCGGTGGGCGCGGGATTCCGGCTCGATCAAGCCCGCCGCCATTCATAACGGCGAAGGCACGAACCACTATTTCCACATGACCGCCAACTCCCGTGGCGCCGCGATGGTGCTCATCGTCACCGGCAACGTCGGGAAGTTCGGCACGGGGCAACATACCTGGGCCGGCAACTACAAGGCTGGAACATGGACGGCGACGCCCTGGTCCGGGGCGGGGCTCGCGGTGCACACCGGGGAAGATCCCTTCAACATCACTCTCGATCCGAACGCACACGGCAAGGAAATCAAGACGGCCTCGTATTACTACGGCGAAGAGGTTGGCTATTGGAACCACGGCGACACCGCCCTGATCGTCAATACCCCCAAATACGGACGCAAGGTGTTCACGGGCAAGACTCACATGCCGACCCCAAGCAAATTCCGGTGGGTCGTCAACGTGAACGTGCTCAATAACGCCAAGCACCACTATGACATGGTCAAGAACGTCGATCCGAACATCGAGACCCTGATCACGCAGGACGTTGAGATGACGTCGGACATCAACCACAACGATATCGCCTTCGCCGCAAACACCTGGATGGAATTCACCTATCCGGAAATGACGGTAACCGTGTCGAATCCCTGGGTGCAGATCTGGAAGGGCGGGATCCGGCCCCTGTACGATACCCGGAACGACCTCGATACGTTTGCCGGCGTCGCGGCCAAGTTGTCGGACATGACCGGCGACCAGCGGATGAAAGACTACTTCAAGTTCGTCTACGAAAACCGGGTCGATGTCTATGCCCAGCGAATGCTCGATGCCTCCAGCACCTTCTACGGCTACAGCGCCGACGTCATGCTGAAATCGGAAAAGGGCTGGATGGTCATGGTGCGGACCTACCCGCGTACGCCCTTCTGGGAAGAGACGAACGAGTCGAAACCCATGTGGACGCGGACGGGGCGGTATGAGAATTACCGAACCGAAGCAGAGGCGATCGAATACGGCGAAAACTTCATTTCGCATCGTGAGGGCACGGAAGCGACCCCCTATCTGCCGAATGCCATCATGACCACCAACCCCTATGTCCGCCCCGACGACTACGGGATTCCGATTACGGCGCAGCACCATGACGACAAAACGGTGCGGAACATCAAGTTGCCGTGGCAGGAAATCAAGCGGCATGCGAACCCCTTGTGGGAGAAGGGCTACCAGTTCTACTGCGTCACGCCCAAGACTCGCCATCGGGTGCACAGCCAATGGTCGGTGAACGACTGGGTGCAGATCTACGAGTCGAACTTCGGCGATCCGTACCGCATGGACAAACGGACCCCGGGGGTGGGCGAACATCAGTTGCATATCAATCCGCAGGCGGCAAAAGACCGGGGGATCAATGACGGCGACTATGTCTATGTGGACGGCAACCCGGTGGACCGGCCCTATCGAGGCTGGAGACCCTCGGATCCCTACTACAAGGTGGCGCGCTTGATGATCCGCGCGAAATACAATCCGGCCTATCCGTACCATGTCACGATGTCAAAGCATGCCCCCTACGTGGCCACCCCGAAATCGGTCAAGGGCCATGAGACGCGCCCGGACGGTCGCGCGATCGCGGTGGACACGGGTTATCAGTCGAACTTCCGATATGGCGCCCAGCAGTCCTTTACCCGGAACTGGTTGATGCCGATGCACCAGACCGACTCCTTGCCGGGCAAGCATGCCATCGCCTGGAAGTTCAAGTGGGGCTACCAGGTCGATCACCATGCCATCAATACTGTGCCGAAAGAATGTTTGATCCGGATCACCAAGGCCGAAGACGGCGGCATCGGGGCGCGCGGGCCCTGGGAGCCGGTGCGGACGGGCTTCACGCCGGGCCAAGAAAATGAGTTCATGATCAAGTGGCTCAAAGGCGAACACATTAAGATTAAAGTTTGACCGACGTTAGACGTGCAACGGGGAAAGGCTTCGACACGAGTAACGATTAACGGTCGACGGTTAACGAGGAGGAAACAACATGCCTGAAGTGTATAACTGGCACCTGGGACGGAAGATGCTGTACCCCTACGAGGAGCGACATCCGAAGTGGCAGTTTGCCTTTGTGTTTAACATTAACCGGTGTTTGGCCTGCCAAACCTGTTCGATGGCGGACAAGTCGACCTGGCTCTTCTCCAAGGGGCAGGAATACATGTGGTGGAACAACGTGGAAACCAAGCCCTACGGCGGGTATCCCCAGTTCTATGACGTGAAGATCACCCAGCTCATTGAGCAGGTAAACCCCGGCGGCCAGGTGTGGAACGTCCGGGTGGGCCGTAAGCACCATGCCCCCTACGGTGTGTTCGAAGGGATGACCATTTTCGACGCTGGCGCGAAGGTCGGCCAGGCGGCCATCGGCTACATTCCGACCGACCAGGAATGGCGGTTTGTGAACATCTATGAGGATACGGCGACCTCCATGCGCGCCCTCGTGGAAGGCATCGACAAGACGGGATTCTCACGGGACGAACCCTGGAAGATGACCGGCAGTAGTTTGCCTGAGCACGAAACCTTCTTCTTCTATCTCCAACGGATTTGCAATCACTGTACCTATCCCGGCTGTTTGGCCGCCTGCCCGCGCAAGGCGATCTACAAGCGGCCGGAAGACGGCATTGTCTTGATCGACCAGAACCGGTGCCGGGGCTACAAGAAGTGTGTGGAGCAGTGTCCCTACAAGAAGCCCATGTATCGGGGCACGACCCGCGTGAGCGAGAAGTGCATTGCCTGCTATCCGCGGATCGAAGGCAAGGATCCGCTGACCGGCGGCGAGCCGATGGAAACGCGCTGCATGGCGGCCTGCGTCGGGAAGATCCGGATGCAGAGCTTGATGCGGATCGGGGACGATGGTTTGTGGGCGGAAGATCGGTGGCATCCGCTCTACTACACGATTCGGGTCGAGCAGGTGGCCTTGCCCCTATATCCGCAGTGGGGGACGGAGCCGAATGGCTACTACATTCCCCCGCGCCATAGTCCCCGGGGCTATGCGCGCCAGATGTTCGGCCCTGGCGTGGATAATGCGATCGAGAAGTATCTCGTGCCGAGCCGCGAGTTACTCGCGGTCCTGCAGCTCTGGCGCGCAAGCCAGCAGATCATCTTCCGCTACGATGTCATTCCCGGCCCGAAAGTGTTTGAGACCCAGATCCACGGGAAACGCTTCGAGATGTACAACGATACCGTGCTGGGCTTCAACAAGTCGGGCAAGGAAGTGGCGCGCATTCAGGTGGAAGAGCCGATCTATATTCGACCGGCGGAACGCGTCAACTGGCTGTAAGGTCGCGGGACGCGTGTTTCAGCACGGGCAGGGAGGTCCAACGAGACCTCCCTGCCCGTTGTGTTTACGACACCGCTGGATGTTGCTTCGCAGGCTTCGTGCTTGAAGATGGAAAAATCTGAAACGTAGACCACTTGCCACGTTACTTTCTTTCGCAAGATATAGCCCTCCTATGGTTGAGGGCTATATCTTGCGACTGATATTTATTCTAGCTTCTTGAACATCTTGATGATCTCTGTAGGGGCAAACCCATGGCCCGCTGACTATGAGAGGTCTTCGAGTGTTGCATTTAGCCGATACCAGAGTGTATAAAAAGAGTCCAAATTTATTGGGAAATCATCCTATTTTCCTGCAAGTTGGTGGTGAATTAGCATGAAGGTTTCGCTGCTCTTTCCTCCAACGTGGCATCCATCACAGCCCTACCTGAGCCTCCCTTCGCTGACGGGATTTTTGGCCCAGGGTGGCGTCACGAACGTCTCTCAGCGCGATCTTGGAATCGAACTCCTCGACAGGGTGGTGACGCAATCCTATGGAGTATCGCTTTATCAGGAGTTGGTCGATAAACAGCAATCGCTTGAGCGGCAACGAACCGGAGAAACGGGACCGGGAAGCGACGAGCATTTGGCGAGAGTAGTGGAGTCGCTGGATCGCTTTCCCTATCTCATCGACCGGATTGAGCCGGCTAAGGAGACCCTCCGGGGGGAGGGCTTTTACGATCTTGAATCCTATAAAGAAAGCCTCTTTCTCATCGATAAATGGCTGGAGGTGCTGTCCACGCTCTATTTCCCGACCAGACTGACAGTTGTCGACAATCAATTCGGTAATTGCTCCATCTATTCATCCAAAGACCTGATGAAGATCATCAGGGATGAAGCCCAGAACCCTTACATCCGGCTCTTTCGTGAGCAGTTCGTTCAGTCGATTGTCGGCGATCAGCCGGACTTGATCGGCGTGTCGATTACGGCGACTTCGCAGATTATCCCCGGTCTGACACTCTGTCGTTTGATCAAGGAAACCGCTCCTGACATCCATCTGACCATCGGCGGTAGCATTTTCACCAGACTGGTCGACAACCTGCGCCGCTGCCCGAGTCTCTTCGATCTGGCCGACGATATCATCGTGTTCGAAGGTGAGACTGCGTTGCTTGAACTCGTTCATCAATTGGATGGAAAAAAAGATTTCAGCAAAGTTCCGAACCTGATCTATCGGCAGAATGGGAAGATTACGGTCAATCAGCCGTTTTACTCTGAAAACATCAACCAGTTGCCGGCGCCCAACTACGATGGCTTCCCGCTCGGGCTCTATTTGTCGCCGGAGCCGGTATTGCCCGTGCAGTTTTCACGAGGCTGCTACTACAAGGATTGCGCGTTCTGCGCCCTCACGCTGGATCACCAGAACTTCAGGCAGAAAGAGCCGGGCCGGACTGTCGAGGAATTGGCGTGGCTCAAGCAGCGGTATGGAGCGCAGCGCTTCTTCTTTACCGACGAGTGCGTAGCCCTCTCACCGGCGAAACGATTGTGCCAGCAGATCATCGACAAGAAGCTGGACATCAAATGGACTTGTGAGATGCGCTTCGAAAAGCATCTGAGCCGTGAACTCCTGGCGTCGATGCGGGATGCCGGGTGCCTGAAGATCGTATTCGGATTGGAGTCCTTCAACCAGCGCGTGATGGACTTCATGAAGAAAGGGATCAAGCAGGAATGGGTGCGCCGCATTGCCGACGATTGCATCGACCTGGGGATTGCGGTGCATTGCTACATTATTGTCGGGTTCCCGACCGAGAAGGAAGAAGAAGCCCGGGAGACGATGAATTTTATCGTGGAGAATGAGCGGCTCCACGGATTGTACGGATTCTCTTGTCAGCCCTGCCTCTTCGATTTGGAAAAAGAAGCGCCGATCATGAGCGACCCCGGCAGCTATGGAATCAGGCGGATCATGCGCCCATCGGCAGAGGATTTGAGCCTGGGCTTCTTCTATGAAGTGACTGAAGGCATGACGCCGGACGAAGCGGAACGTCTGTATCAGCACGTCTACGAAAAGGTCAGCGAAGTCGTGTGCGAGTTACCGTTTAACTACTCAATGGCCGATGGACTGCTGTATATCGCACGGGCCAAGGCCCAGGAAGTGCTTGTGCCCCAGCCGACTGGGTCGTGATGAGCCTGTCTCTCAAGGGTGTATAGCGTGATTGCCACGACGAATCCCATCATCGACCGGATTACAGGGAAGCTCAGCGATCAATCCCTGCTGTTTCAATACACGATCAAACTCGTCTTGCTCGTCTCCTTCTCGGAGTTGATCCTGTATCGGCTGGTGTCGCGGCTGGGGATGCATCTCAGCAAGCTGGCCCAGGAGCATGAGTGGATTATCCCGACCTTCACGGCCCTGACGCAGATCGGGCAGTGGCTGCTCAATGTTGTGGCGATTCTGCTGTTTCTTGCCCTGAGCGTGGCGGGCGTCAATCGGATGGCCAGTCGTGGGTTTACGGGATCGAACAGGATCGTCATCCCCTGTGTTGCGCTCCTGTTGCTCCTCACGGTGGGATTCTTGTTGGTCCCGCCTGCCTTCCTGGGATCCGCGATTTATAACTTGGTGGCGTTGATCGCGTTGATCTGTCTGATAGTGGAGTACCTCTCCACCCACACCGAATGGTCGCATCGCGCGATGGGTATCACCTATCTTCTGGGAGTCGGGGGCTGGCTGTATTACCAGATCGTGTCCACCATCTATAGTTTTATCGGAACTGTGGCAGCTCCGCCCTTGGTCTACGAGGCCCATCGTGGGGGGGAAGGGCTCTTGGTCTTGTCCAGCATCCTGGTGATGTGGGCCTATGGGCAGGGCGTCTCGTTTCGAACGCGCAATCAACGGCAACGCCGCCGTGCCATCTGGTTTTGGGCGACCTCCGTGTCCGTGTTTACAACGATGCTGTTTTTAGATTACCTGCTCCATCGGTATGACCCTGCGATGGCCAGTAACATTCGTAAGGCGGCAGACGGCATCGGGTGGATTTTTCAATTCGGCATGGGCTACACATTTTTCCTCCCGTTTGCGTTCTACCTGACAGGCTTGTTGTGCTGGTCGTATACGGTTATTAAGTTACTCAACATGGGGCGTCTTGCCGGGTATGGCCTTGGGTTGATGTTTATTGCTGGGTATGCGCTCCTGTACTCGAATTTGACACTTATGGTGGTGCTCGGCGCCATGCTTTTGACCATGGATCGGCAACGGCGCGATACGATGGAGCCAGCGTCAGCAACGAATGCCCCCATGGTCAGTACGCCGGACTCATTGGCAGGCGGACACATTTAATAGACTTTTTACTATTGGGGAATCGTATGAATGAACCAACCGCTTCTGCTACTGAACAAAGCCAGACGATCGTTGACCCCGGCGATCAGCCGCTGAACCCTGACGAAGAAATCGCCGAGATTGAAAAACTCTTGGCGGTCGAGCCAGACGATTTCCAGGCCCGTTGCCGATTAGGCGAGCTGTACTTCAGCAAAGGGCGGATGGACGATGCGCTTGTCGAGGTGAAGAAGTCGATTGAGATGGCGGAGGGGCTCCGCACAGAAATGAATCGGTCGCTCGCCATGTACTACTCGAATTTGGGTACGATTTACGCAACGAAGGCCATGACGGACGAAGCGGAAACAGAATTCAAACATGCGCTTGATGTATTTCCCCATGACGTCCTGGCGCTCTTCAACCTCGGGCGGGTCAATGCTGACAAAAAGAAGTTTATGGAAGCGAAGTCGTATTACGAACGTCTCGTGGAAATAACACCGGACGATCCCATAACCTGGTACAATCTTGCCGGGGTCTATGTCGAACTCGATAATCCCCAAGTCTCGGACTACAATACTATCGACATGGCCATCCAATGCTATATCCGCACGCTCGAATTGGACCCTAAGCATCTGGAGGGCAGTTTTAAGCTGATGGAGCTGGCGATGAATCACAAGAAGACGGATCTCGCCATCAAGGTCATGGAAGAGGCTGTTGAGCAGAACCCTGAGGAGCCGCTGGCCTACTACAACTTGATCAGCGTTTATGACAAGGCGAAGATGTTCGAACAGGCCGAGCAGGCGAGGAAGCGGTTGAAGGAACGATTTTCCAAGCGGGCGAAAGAGAGCAGCGCATCCTGATTTTCCTTCGCCGCATACCCCGCAGCTTCCACTCTTCGTAGCCGAAGTAACTGCTTCGACGGAGTAGGCTGCTGCGGAGAGTTTCATTGCCCCATTCATACGGAGGGACACACCATGTTTGGGAGCCTTGGTTTTACAGAGATGATTCTGATCCTCTTCATCGTGTTGATCGTCTTCGGCGCAGGAAAATTGCCGCAGCTGGGGGAAGGAATCGGCAAGGCCATCAAGGGCTTCAAGAAGTCCTCACAGGAAGCGGACGCGATCGAACCGGAAGCTCAAGCAGCCCAGCAGCAGACCGCAGCCGCTCCCCAGCAGGCGGTGCCGCAACCCACGGCGCAGGTATCGGCTTCCGTGGAACAGCCGGCCGCGCCGGTTCATTCAGCTTCACGCGGCTAATCAGCCGGAATAGGGCTACAGGATTATGGAAACCGAGCTTCAGCTTGCGATCGGCTATATCGAAACCTTCGCAGGCAACGGCAAGGCCCGGAGTACCGGCGACGGAAAACGGGCGGTCAAGTCTGGAATTCCACTGCCGCATCACGCCGCGCTCGACAAGGACGAGACCTGGTTTTATTTTGCCGAGTCCGGATCCGATCGTATCCGGCGAGTCAATCTTCGGGAAGGCACGCTCCATAATTTCGCCGGTATAGGGGAAACCTGCTATAGCGGGGACGAAGGCCTCTGTGGGGAAGCAGGGCTCTATTTGCCGCTCGACGTCGCATTCGATTCCCACAACGACCTCTATATCTGTGACTCCGGCAGTAACCGCATCAGGAAAGTGGACCGTGAGACCGGCATCATCACCACGATCATTGGCACAGGGCAGCACGGTTTCAACGGAGATGGTGCGGCCCTCGAGACCAATCTCACCTGGCCGGCTGCCATCGCCTTTGATCCCGACGACGTGATGTACATCGCCGACACCCAGGCGCATCGAATCCGCCGCTACGATCCCAAGACCGGCATGGTGACGACTATCGCCGGGACTTGGACTGCTGAGGACGAAGCCCGTGAGCAGCCGCTCGTGGCGCGGAATCTGGTGGTACTTTCCGGCGATGCCATCGGCATCGATTTCAGCGACGACCATGGATGGCTCATGCCGGTTTGCTCCGACGGACTGGATATGTCCATGTACCTCGACGATGGAAAACTCGCGTTCGATGCCTGCCTCTATGATGTCGTCGGGCTCACGGTAAACGGGAAAGGCGATATCATTTTCGTCGACAAGGGCAGCAATCGCGTACGGAGCATCGATCATCGTAGTGGGATTATCTCGACAGTGGCCGGTGTGTGTCGGTACGGTTACGACGGTGACGACAAGCCGGCAATCAGAGCCATGCTCCATGCGCCGGAAGCCGTAGTGGTCGATCGGGAGGACAATCTCTATGTCTCCGACACGATGAATCATCGCGTGCGCAAGGTGGACGTGACGACCGGCCTGATCACGACGGTGGCAGGCAATGGAGACAGCGGTTACGAAGACAAGAATATGGGCGGCTGCGGCGCCGCGCGCTTCGTGGCGAAAGAATCTTCAGGCACGGTGAAACATGGAGACGGACTTCTCGGGGTGGAAGCCGTCGTCAACTCTCCAGTAGGACTCTCACTGGACTCCCAGGGCTATCTCTATATCTGCGAACGGGGCGAAAACAAAATTCGCCGTGTGAAACTCTGGTAGCAATTCGCCAGTAGTCGGGTTGGCCTCGCTCTGCCTGTGTGGTAGCCTGAGCCCATCACGATCTGCTCGCGCCGGTCACCCGAGGATCTTGCATAGTGCGTAAGACGACGAAGATTCCTTCCCGCCTGTTGCTTCTTCTATTTTTCTCTATTCTTGTTGTGGCCGGCGTCCTGGTCGGAATTGGCGTGCCTCTCGTCAGTTCCGAGGGGATGATCATTCGTGCACGTCTTATCGAAGGGGAACTGCCGACGGCGCCAGGGGATGCCGCTTGGGCCAAGGTCTCGCCGATGACGCTTCCGTTGAGTGGGCAGATCATTACCAGGCCAGTTTGGCCGGAGCCGAGCGCGCGAGCCTTGACCGTGCGATCGCTCCACAACGGTACCGAGATCGCATTTCTGCTTGAATGGCAGGACAATACGAAGAACGACCGTTTGACGCCTGGAACCTTTCGCGACGGCGTCGCGATTGGATTGCCGCTCGGCGATGCTCCCTCGTTTTTTTGTATGGGCCAGCTTGATCACTACATCAATATCTGGCATTGGAAGGCCGATTGGC
>JAABQN010000048.1 GCA_011391455.1 Nitrospiraceae bacterium | reverse complement strand
GGCATGGTGAGGGCCTTTGACTGGTCGCGCTGGATGACTGGGAAACCGCAAGAGCGTCTCTCTGTGTTACCCGCCGCGCAGGAGCATATTCTGGCTCAGCAAGACGGCAAACCTCGTCTGCTGCATGCAGTCACCGACCTTTCACAGGCCTTCGCACTCGCGGTGCCGCACGAGGAGACATTCCGCATCCGGGACGATGTGGGGTTTTTCCAGGCCGTCCGCTCAGTACTGGCCAAGAACACGCCCGGTGAGCAGAAAACTGACGAAGAACTCGACCACGCCATCCGGCAGATCATCTCGAAGGCGGTCGCGTCCGATGAGGTGGTGGATATCTTCGCTGCGGCTGGACTAAAGAAGCCGGATCTTTCGATCCTTTCCGACGAATTCCTGGCGGAAGTGCGCGGGATGTCACAACGCAACTTGGCAGTCGAGTTACTCCGTAAGCTTCTGGCTGGTGAGATCAAGGCTCGATCAAAGCGGAACGTCGTGCAGGCTCGCTCCTTCGCAGACTTACTGGAACAGGCGATAAAAAAATACCAGAACCGGGCCATCGAGACCGCCCAGGTGATTGAAGAGTTGATCGGTCTTGCGAAACATATGCGGTCGGCCCATACGCGGGGTGAGACACTTGGCCTGACCGAGGACGAGTTAGCCTTCTACGACGCACTGGAGACGAACGACAGCGCCGTGAAGGTGCTGGGTGAGCCGACGCTTACCAAGATCGCTCGCGAGCTAGCGGAGATGGTGAAGAAGAACGTCACCATTGATTGGACAGTACGAGAAAACGTACGCGCGCAACTCCGCGTCCTGGTAAAGCGCATTCTTCGCAAGTATGGCTATCCTCCGGACAAGCAGGAGCAGGCGACGAAAATAGTGCTGGAGCAGGCTGAGGTATTGTCGGAAGTGTGGGCAGTGGGGTGACGGTAGCTAGGAATTCATGATCAGGCATACCTACAAACTTATTGGAGCCGGTCGCCTCGCTTGAAAAGATGGGGGCTGTTTGATCTTCCACTGCGCCGTCTTCTCAATTCCCTACTTGAGTTTAAAGGGCCACCTGGTCGATCCTCGATTGCGCGCGTCGAACGAGCACATTCCTATCGTGCGCGTTCCGTGAGCAGGAGGACGATCAGGCGGCCCTTCCCATCATCTTTATCGGGCTGTACCTCTCGCGAACATCCCATAGCTTGTCTTACTGGACCCGGAGAATAAAATGGTGTCAGGAATAGATTTCCTTATCTCTTGTTGTTGTTTTCGGGGACGAGACGTTTAAAAACTTCCAGGCTCGCTTCCCTGGAACTATGCGAGTTGAAAAACAACTCCTCTACTGGGACAAAGGGCAAAGCGACCGGTCTACTGAGGCTCACCAGACTACAGGCTGATTCACATTCAGCGGGCTTACGTGACCATGACATACAACGTCAACAACACGATCCCCAAGATGGCGGTTAACACGACCCACTTGAAAGATTTCTTGACTTCGGCCTCCATGTCATTTCTAGCCTTATCAAATAGATCCATACGGCACCTCCTAGTCTATGGTGCAGGGAGCGGGCTCCCTGCAATTCAGTAAACCACCAATTCCGTTCTCGATGTCGTACGCCGGCAAAACCCTTGACGTTATATTATCAGTTCTTCGTTAAATGTACCTCGACCGGACTTTCGTTTTCATCCATCACTGCCATGTAGTTCAAAGGGCCAAGGCTCAGGTCGAGGTTGCGGGTCGAAAAGACGCCGGACAAAGAATAAAATACCGGGAGTCTTTTCTCACAGCACAGTCTGTCCAACATGCCTGACGATGACTAATGAAAATGTGCCAGGACTGTTTTCAGCATCCAGCTAAATCTGGCATGGATTGTCGGCCAAGCTGGTGAGGTCGCGGACTATGGTCACGCAGTCAGGTTTAAGGGCGACACTGTCTTTAACTCCTGTCTTTATGGTCACAACTTGTGACCTTAAAGCAGTTGCTCCCTCCATTTATCAGTTGGAACATGAAATCAGTAGGGAAACGAGTGCGTTTTCTGCTACAGGTTGATTGAGCACTTTTCTATTTTAGGGGAGTGGCCTGGGCTGCCAATCCTTGCCAGCAAGCGCTTCCAAAAATGTCGGAGCCGAGGTATCCTGCGCCAGCTGTGTGGCGAGTTGTTCGAGCTACGGTCTGCCAAGTCTGGGTGAGCGGCGGTTGAAGATACGGTGATGGAAATGGACTTGCCTCATAAAGGTCACGCTGTCGTCGAACGTGAAAAAGTACGAGATTATCTGCTGAGCCCGTCCCATCCAACCGGTAAGGGCAAGGCAGAGTTCTTCACCTCGATGGGATTTCAGCGAGAAGCCTGGGAGGTGTTCGCTGATGCCTTGCGCCAAATGGCGCGTGACTGTTCCGTCACAAAAAACATGACATCCCCTCACGGGCAGAAGTATATTGTAGACGGGATGTTGGTCACGCCAAGTGGGCAGCGGCCCTTTATCCGGACGGTGTGGGTTGTTGATACCGGTGGCGATAGGCCACGGTTTGTGACCGCATATCCAATAGCGCAGGAGGCCTCACAATGATCAGGGAACATGACACAGTCGTCTTGGTTGCAGCCGTACCGACGGAAGGACTTTTGCCTGGTGATGTGGGTGCAGTTGTTCATGTGTACCGTGATGGCCAGGCCTACGAGGTCGAGTTCATGACCTTGGAAGGAAAGACTGCCGCGGTAATTACGTTGGAAGCGTCACAGGTCCGCCCTGTCGGGCATCGCGAGATTGCTCATGCCCGTGAACTCGCTTCGCGATAATCACGCCTCCTAGCGAGAGGGGAAAGAAAAGGTACCGTGAGTCTTTTCTCACAGCCTGAAATGGCCTTTCCAGCCTTGCTCGTCTATCCTGTCTCTGCTCCAAGCATCTTCTAAGAGGAGTGGCCGAGGTTGTCATTTCCTGCGCGCATCGAACGACCACCGCCTTTTTATAGATCCTTCCAAGCTCGCTTGCTTTCCCTTCTCTGGGAATGGCACCCATGTTGGTCTACGTGCGGCCGTCGAACGAAGCCCATCCGCTTCTCTATCTCGCTATTTTAAGGGAGTGGCCAAGGTTGCCCTTTACTGCGCGCATCGAACGAGCACAGTTTCATCGTGCGCGTTCTGCGAGCAGGAAGGGCGCCTGGTCGCTCCCTTCCCGTCCCTCCAAGCTTGCTCGTTCTTTCTCTAGGGATGAAGGCTGATTGATCTTCCACTGCGCGCGTCCAACGAATGCTAGTTCATCTGGTCTATCTCGTCTATCTGGTTTGTCTGGTTGATCTGATTGGAAATTCATCCAGAAGAACCAGACAGACCAGAAAGACAGGCCAACCAGACAGACGAGCCCGAGCGCGTTGCACGAGCACAGGAGACCATCTAGTCTGCCCTCACATCCTCCCGCCAAGCTCGCTCGTTATCTCTCAGGGATGGGGCCTGATTGATCTTCCACTGCGCGCGTCCAACGAGGCTACAAATGCTCCTTCCAAGCTCGCTCGTATTTCTCTTCAAAGGGTGGCCTGGTTGATCCTCAACTGCGCGTGTCGAACGAGCACATTCCGATCGTGCGCGTTCCACGAGCAAAGAGGACAACCAGGCTACCCATCTCCGCCTTGCGGTTTTCTCAGTTTTCCTCCTAGAATGGATGACCCTGCGAGATTCCCAGGCCCTTACTCGATTCGCCCATGCCGTCGCCTCCCTGTGCCATGCGACGTGACGTACCACGTAGGTTCATGCAACGATGACGGACACTGGAAATGACCGCATCTGACAGCCATGATCACGAGCCGGCATGGGCCTCGTGGTCCAACGAGCAGCTCTTGAACCTCCCGATGAGCCAACTCGGCCTCACTCTCGACGGGGCCTTCCTGTCCGCTCAGATCCAGCAACTCTACGCTGAACTCGACGCCCGCCAGCTCCTCTTCCGTCCCCACTGTTGGCTGTCCAACGAGTGGTTTACTCCGGATGGTGTGCCGGGGATTGCCGTGCCGTTTTATCTGGCCCATCCACGACTCGCAAAACTGGAACTGGACCAGATGCTCGAGGTCGAGGGGGGGACTGCGGAATGGTGCATGCGCATTTTACGGCATGAGGCCGGCCACGCCATTGAAAATGCTTATCGCCTCCGCCGGCTCCGCCGGCGGCAGCACATCTTTGGCCGCTCCTCCGAGCCCTATCCCAAATATTACCGCCCCAGACCCTATAGTCGGAGCTTCGTGCGACACCTCGATGTGTGGTATGCGCAAAGTCATCCGGATGAAGACTTTGCCGAGACCTTCGCGGTCTGGCTCACGCCCGATTCGACCTGGGCCGACCGCTACAAGGGCTGGCCGGTGCTCAAGAAGCTGCAGTATGTCGAGGGGCTGATGGAAGGGCTGGTGGCTGTTCCGCCCAAGGTGGTCACGCAAGAGGAGGTCGATCCGCTGCCCGAGCTCAAGAAAACCCTGCGCGAGCACTATGAGCGCAAGCGCAAGCACTACGGCATTGAACGACCGTCTTTTTACGATCCGGACTTGAAGCGCCTGTTTTCCGATGCCCCGGCCCATGCCGCGCACCTGAGCGCTGCCACCTTCTTGAACCGCTTTCGAAGAGAGGTGCGCCGCAAGGTCGCTGCCTGGACCGGTGAATATCAATATACGATCGATCAGGTGCTCGAGGACATGATTCAGCGCTGCCGCCAGCTCCACTTGCACTTGCCGCTTGCGGAAGAGCAGGCCAAGTTGGATTTCACGATTCTACTCACCGTCCACACGATGACCTACTTGCGCAGCGGGCGGCATCAGGTGGCGCTATGAAACGGCTCCGCATCCTCGTCTTGATGCACAAGGATCTGGTGCCGCCTGATGCGCCCCTCACCGAACAGGACGTGACCAGCGCCGACTGGAAGACGGAATACGATGTCGTCTCCACGCTCCGCAAGCTCGGGCATGACGTCACGCCGCTGGGGGTCAAGAGCGATCTTGGCGTGCTTCGATCCGCCATAGAAGATTGGAAGCCGCACATTGCGTTCAATCTACTCGAAGAGTTCGACGGGGTCGCGGTATATGACCAGAATGTCGTGTCGTATCTTGAACTGCTGCACGTGCCCTATACGGGCTGTAATCCGCGTGGGTTGATGCTGGCACGTGATAAAGTCCTCTCGAAGAAGCTGTTCTCATTCCATCGCATCCCATTCCCTGATTTCATGGTGGTGCCCCAGGGGCGGAGGATCAAGCGGCCGAAGTGGCTGCCCTTTCCACTCATCGTCAAATCGGTGACCGAAGAAGCATCGCGCGGGATCTCGCAGGCGTCCATTGTGCAGGATGACGACAAACTCAAGGAGCGGGTCGAATTCATCCATGCGAGCGTGGGGACTGGTGCCCTCATCGAGCGGTATATCGAAGGGCGTGAATTCTATGTCGGAGTGATGGGTAATGGGCATATCCACGTGTTGCCTGTGTGGGAGTTGATGATGGATAAGCTGCCGGATGACGCCCGCCGGATTGCGACCGAACGAGTCAAATGGAATCGCACGTATCAAGACAAATATGGGATTCGGTCAGGCGAAGCCAGAAATCTTCCTGAAGGGAAAGCCGAGGAGATTCAACATCTCGCGAAGCGGGTCTATCGCGCCCTCGGCCTGAGCGGCTATGCCCGCATCGACGTGCGCATGGACGCGGCGGGGCAGGTGTACGTACTGGAGGCCAATCCGAACCCACAAATTGCGCACGACGAAGATTTTTCTGATTCGGCAGAAAAGGACGGCTATACCTATAAAGATCTGTTGCAAGAGCTGCTGAATATCGGGCTCCGCTGGCGGCCGGCCAAAGCGGCGTAGCTGGTACCTCTGTCTCATCCAATATCCTCAGACACACGTCTCAGCCTGTCAGAATGCCGCAACCTCGCAGTGCTCTGCCGAGGCCTGCGCCTATTTGCCGTGGGTCGCTGAGAACTTCGGAGCAGAAAGTGGAGGGCGCGAACGAGGCGAGGGGTTTTCTTCTTGCTTTATTTATGGGCCGAAGCGGAAACCAAACAGCAAGGCAACGCTTGTTTGGTCGTTCTCCCGTAACGAAGGAGAAAGATTGATGTCGTGGAGATTCACGATCAACGTCGAAGTCAAGGCGACATTGTGAGAGGCCTGGTACTCCAGTGAGACGCCAATAGGGATGTACCAGCTTGTATCGTTGCGGTCGACAGGCACAGGGCCGGTTCTGCGGTCTAGGTCTGCATGGATCAATCCGATCCCCGTGAAAGGCACCAGGTTGATGCCGTTATTGAGGCGAAAATAATAACGGCCGACCCCGGCAAGGGAGATCTGAAAGAGATCGCCCGTCGGGCTGATCTGCATCATCGGTCCGACAGAGAAGTTTCGATCGAGGTAGTAGTCACCACTGAATGCCAGGTTGAATACCGTGCCATTGACCGTTCCGGATGTGAGTCCCAGGCCGCTTCCGAATCCCCAGCGTGGTTCGTTTGCTTGGGCGTGGGGTGCTTCTAGAATGGTGCTCGTGGCCAAGATCACCAGCAGCATGGCAGCACAGATCCATCGTGAGAATGTGGCGGTAATCTGTCGAATCATGACGGCGAACTTTAGCATAGAGGGCAGGCTTGGACAAGTCGTTTGAGTGCGCGGGCGACAGTAGGGTATGCTCTGCCGCTGGAGACGAGGGAGGAGGAGGAGAAGCATGCCAGCCAATTCGATGACGACGAGGCAAGCAGCGGCTGCGCTGGTCGCAGCGATACCGCTCGGCCTATCGGTTCAGCAGCTGGAGGAATATGGGGTCGAGGCGACGGTTGAGCAGGCTCAATCGATCACCCAAGAAGTGCTTTCGCTGAACCTGTTTTGGATCTTCGCCGCCATCGAGGCGCACATTCCTCAGAAGTATCAGTCCGCGCTGTTGGAACTCATTTTGGATACGATAGAAGCAGGATGGGGCACGACCGTTCCCGTCGGTTCAGCTTCCTGGACCACCTACCTCAACGAATGGCAGGACCGTCGTCGTCGATATAGCCGCTTGGTTGAAGAAGGGATGAGTCCGCTTGCGGTGAGTGCGGAAGCCGCCGCATTGATGGAGGAGAACCGATTGGTTAAAGAAGCAGAGCAGCGTAATCTTTTGACCCTGCTGATTGATTTTGTGCCGGTCGACACCTATGGGCGGTTACTGGAAGACGTCGGATGATCTTCTGGCCGGCCGCGACAGGTCAGAGGTAGCGGTGATCGAGGACCTTCCCCGTTTTGTCCATTTCATAGAGCAGCGGCGCACCGGTTGGGATATTCAGTTCCAGTACTTGTTCTCGCGAGAGCTGCTCCAACTCCATGATCAGGGCTCGTAAACTATTTCCGTGCGCCGCGACGAGGATTGTGTCCCCTTTCAGGAGATAGGGCTTGATGGTACGTTTATAGTAGGGCAATACACGTTCTGCGGTGTCTTTCAGGCTTTCCCCTCCTGGCGGACGCACGTCGTAACTTCGCCGCCAAATCTTCACCTGGGCCTCGCCATATTTTTTCGCAGTTTCGTCCTTGTTCAATCCTTGCAATTCGCCGTACATCCGTTCGTTTAAGGCCTTGTCTTTCTCGATCGGGATACCAGTCTGGCCGATGGTTTCAAGCGCGAGTCGCAACGTCTCATTCGCGCGGGCCAATACAGAGGTAAAGGCCCGGTCGAACGTGAAGCTGCGCAGCTTCTCACCCGCGTGTGTCGCTTCCTGAATACCGCGCGGAGACAGAGGTACATCTACCCATCCCGTGAAACGATTTTCCAAATTCCATTGTGATTCGCCATGTCGAAGCAGGATCAATCGAGCCATTGTGCGGTCCTCTCAAGCCTGAAGGGGTATTGTTGCAGGCCAAAGCATACTGGAACAGGTGTCCAAGTCAAGCGGCTACTTTGGGTCTGTGCGCAGCGTGCAAATAAGGTATTGGAATCAGGTCTGGATCTACCTGTGGCCGGCAAGAGTATCTCGCGCTCACACACTGCTCGTCGCAGTTGGCTTTGCTGGTTTCCCTGGTGACTGTTCACCATCCGGTAGCCCGTCCTGGAGCATTTTGAACATGGTGATCGCAAACAGTATGTATAGGGCGACTCCGATCCAGATCACGTAGGACTGAACGCCTCCACTTTCTTTTAGTGCCTCATCTCGCTTCGCCGGATCAATCCCTGCGTTCTTTTTGATTTCGCCGATATGTTCACGGCAGTGCCAGTAATACACATAATTTGCGGTAGCTCCGGCCATGATGCTCCAGATGAGGCCCACGGTAACGTCGCCGGTCAAGTAGGTCGAGATCATCGGACCGAGGGCGTAGACCGCTGCGTACATATACATTTTTCGGTAGAGAAACCAGAGGAAGGAAATATACAGAAAGGCCGGCCAGTTCCATGTCAGGGCGAACTTCGGTTTTTCCCCTAATCCGAACTTTTTGAAATGTTTCAGATAGCGATCGGCGTGGGGGCCGATGAATTGGCTCCAAAGATGTTCATCGGGGTGGATTTCAGAGTGGGTGATGGGGGCGGCGATCGGTGGCTCCGGTTCGATGGCAAGCGTATTTCCGCACTGGTGGCAAAATTTAGCGTCATCCTGATTCTGCTGTTGACACTGCGCACAGGATTTCATCCGGCAGAGAGTATCACAATGAAGCGTCACCTGGGTAAAGAAGCAGCAAGTTGCTTCCATTGGTAGGCCTATGCTACCTTCCCTTACTTTACAAAGGGATACGTCTGTCATGGCGACAGAAGAACTGAAGCAGGACGCCGCACGTTATTTGATGCAGACGTATACGCGTCAACCGCTCTCGATCATTCGAGGGAATGGGACAAAGGTATACGACCTTGAGGGGCGCGAGTACCTCGATTTCGTCGGCGGGATTGCCGTAAATATTCTCGGTCATGGCCACCCGGATCTGGTTCAGGCCATCCAGCGCCAAGCCGCACAGCTGATCCATACCTCCAACCTCTATTACACCGAGCCGCAAGTGAAGCTGGCGCAGACGCTGGTGGATCACTCGTTTGCTGACAAAGTGTTCTTTTGCAACGGCGGAGCAGAAGCGAATGAAGCTGCCATCAAGCTGGCCCGCCGTTATTCCCATGACAAGTATGGGGCCGGGCGGTTTGAGATCGTCACGATGAAGAATTCCTTCCATGGTCGGACGATTGCGACGTTGACGGCGACGGGGCAAGAAAAGGTTCAGAAGGGGTACGAGCCGCTGCTGCAGGGGTTCAGTTACGTGGCCTTCAATAATATGGAAGAGTTGGAACGGGCCGTGACCGACAAGACCGCGGCGATTATGCTCGAGCCGATTCAGGGCGAGGGGGGTGTCCACGTTGCAGATCGGAAATATTTGAAGCAGGTGAGAGATCTGTGCTCACAAAAAGACGTGCTCTTAATTTTTGACGAAGTCCAGACTGGAATGGGACGAACCGGGACGTTGTTTGCCTACGAGCAGTTGGGGGTACAGCCCGACATTATGACCCTGGCAAAAGGGTTGGGGGGTGGCGTGCCTATCGGAGCCTGCCTCGCGACGGACTCCGTGGCGAAGGCCTTCTCCCCCGGTAGTCATGCTTCGACATTCGGCGGCAATCCGCTCGCCTGTGCGGCGGGCCTGGCCGTCTGTCATGCCCTGTTGGAAGGCCACGTACTCGATCATGCGCGCCGGATGGGAGAGTATTTCGCGAAGGGGTTATCGGACTGTAAAGGGAGACATCGGGTGGTGCGAGAGGTGCGCGGGCTCGGACTCCTGCAGGGGGTTGAACTCGACATGGAGGGGAAAGTCGTCGTGAGCGAATGTTTGGCCCGCGGCATTCTCATTAATGGAGCCGGCGAGCATGTGCTGCGGTTCGTGCCGCCCCTCATCATCACCCAGTTGGAAATCGATCGATTGATCGAGACGCTGGATCAGATTTTCAGTAAACAGGCGGTGTAGGGCATACATACGCAGAATAGACATCACGCGGATGACTACAAGAGCGACAGGAATGCAGGCAGGCAAGAAAGACTTTCTGGATATCGCGGCTATCAGCAAGGCGGAAGTGGAGAGCCTGCTGAAGTCTGCGGCTCTATTGAAGGACAAGCAGCGGCGCGGCATTCTTCATCCACTGCTTCCAGGCAAGACATTGGGGCTGCTGTTCCAGAAACCATCTACGCGCACGCGAGTGTCGTTCGAAGCGGGGATGAACCAGCTGGGCGGCCATGCTCTGGTATTGCCCATGGCCGAGATCCAGCTTTCGCGAGGAGAAAGTGTCGCCGATACGGCGCGCGTGTTATCACGCTATCTCGACGCGATCGTCATTCGCACCTATGACCATTCGATAGTGGAGGAATGGGCGAGGGAAGCGACGATGCCGGTGATCAATGGGCTGACCGACCTGAGCCATCCCTGTCAGGCCCTTTCAGACCTCCTGACTATTCGCGAGAAAAAGGGACGATTGAAGGGGATCAAGATCGCCTATATCGGCGATGGCAACAATGTGGCGAATTCACTGATCGAGGCGGCGGCGAAGATGGGGATGACCATCACTCTTGGGTGTCCGGTGGGGTATCAGCCGGAGCAGCATGTTGTGGATAGGGCGAGGGTCGAGGCTGCAGCAACCGGTGCGGTGATCGAAATAGGGCACGATCCTCATGTCGCGGCGAAGGAAGCGGACGTTATCTACACCGATATCTGGATCAGTATGGGGCGTGAGCGGGAGCATGCGCGACGATTAAAAGTCTTGGCTCCGTATCAAGTAAACAGCCGCCTGCTGCATCGGGCCAAGCCAGATGCGATCGTTATGCATTGTTTGCCCGCCCACCGAGGTGAAGAAATCAGCGCCGAGGTACTGGATGGTCCGCAGTCAGTCATCATCGACCAGGCAGAGAATCGGTTGCACATGCAGAAGGCCATCTTAACGAACCTATTAGGCAAGAGGAGTCGAAGGAGACGATGAGTCGTGTCATCAAGAAAGTAGTGCTGGCCTACTCAGGCGGACTTGATACTTCCGTGATCTTGAAGTGGCTACAAGAAACCTATGGCTGCGAGGTTGTCGCGTTCTGTGCCGATCTGGGGCAAGGCGAAGATCTGCAAGCGATCAAGGCAAAGGCGCAAAAGCTTGGTGTGAAAAAGGTCTACGTCGAGGATCTGCGCGAGACCTTTGTGAAGGACTATGTCTTTCCGATGTTACGCGGCAACGCCATATACGAAGGCTGTTATTTGCTCGGAACCTCGATCGCGCGGCCCCTCATCGCGCGGCGTCAGGCCGAGATTGCGCTCAAAGAAGGCGCCGAAGCCGTGTCGCATGGTTCCACCGGAAAGGGTAACGACCAGGTACGGTTCGAGCTGACCTACACGGCGCTGGCGCCCAGTCTCAAGATCATCGCGCCCTGGCGTGAATGGACGATGAAGTCACGGCGTGAATTGATCGAGTATGCCGATCGGCATGGCATTCCCATCACGGCGACAAAAGCCAAACCCTACAGCATGGATCTGAATTTGTTCCATGTGAGTTATGAAGGCGGCATCTTGGAAGATCCCTGGGAATCGCCGCCGGATGAAATTTTCCAAATGACGGTGTCGCCGGAGCAGGCGCCGAACAAGCCGCTCGAAGTTGAAATCGGTTACGAGGCCGGTAATCCGGTATCCGTCGACGGCAAGAAAATGAGTCCGGCAACGCTGTTGGCGCATCTCAATAA
>JAABQN010000047.1 GCA_011391455.1 Nitrospiraceae bacterium | reverse complement strand
CTCTATAGCCCTTGGCAGCTAAGCAGGTATCGCGCATGGCGTTGATCGTCGAGAGTCCATGTAGGGCGCGGGCGTGGTCGGTAGGGCTTTGGGGGCCTCCGCTGAACGGGAAGGGCGTGCTCTGATTGTAGAAAGAGTTTCCGTTCGCGAGTCTCGCCTTGTACTCACACTCCATATAATCCCGTTCCACATCTCGTTGACTGAGTCCTTGCGGATTGCCGCCACGCTCGTAGGGACTAGTCGCGCATCCGCTTAGCATCAGCACAACCGCTCCTAAAACAACGTTTTTCACGAACAGCGTTCTCATCACGATATGACCTACCATTGGATTGGATCATCGTCAAGCCGGCTTATCGGAGGCAATCGCATCGGCGCAGCGGTTGCCGCTGACAATGGCGCTTTCGAGGTTGGGAGGCCATCCTGTATCGGTCCAACTACCAGCCAGCAGCAAGTTGGCAATCGGACTGCGTTGGATGGGCCGATGTAATTTTGTTCCGGGCTTGAGTGAGAGCATGGCGTTTGGAACTGTCCGAGGGTGGGTCTGTGCGATTCTGCTTTCCGGCATGAGGAGCCCCAACGACCTGAGTAGATCCTGGATGAGTATATGCAGATGTGAGTCCGGTCGAGCCTGTGCGATCTGGTTGTCGGTCGTGACGAGCGAGAAGCTGGTGTGATCAGGCGTTGCGGCTGTGGTGAGTACTGAGTGAAATGATGTGTCGCTCAGCAGGATGAGCCGAGGTGTGGCACAGGGTTGTCCGGCCTGCACGTGATGGCTTGTACTCTCAACCGATCGCAATTCCGTGAGTTGCTGAAAGTAGGCGTAGCGGGTGAGCCATCGTTCAGGAAGTAAGGTTGTGAGCTGTTGAGGGGGCAGGGCTGCCACATACCAATCGGCTTGCAACAGGGAGCCATCCCGCAGCAGGACTCCCGAGATGCGATCTCGTTCATAACGGAGCTGGGTCGCCTCAGTGTTGTACAAAATAGTCGCGCCGGCCTGGATCAGTGTCTCGGTGATTGGCTGTATGAAACAAGCCTGAAGCGAGTCCTGCACGACCGAGACACGGCTGTCCGGACGAGTGCTCAGGAACAAGGGTTTCATCGAGCGCACGAAGGCATCGGCGGACATCATGGTGATGTCATTGCCGGTCAACCATCGCGCGAGAGGGTTCCAGACAAGGTCGCGGGTCTGCGAACTTTGGCCGATTGATGTCAGCCATTCATCAGCGGTGCGCTGTTCCAGATCGGCAGGCAGTTCGACATCGCCTTCCCATAGCTGTTCTACCCATGATGCCAGTTGCCATCGTTCCTTCCAGGGGATGCCTGCAAATCTCAGGAGATTCACCCATGAGTGAAGAGGCGCGGGGAAGGAGCTGCGCGGGTAATGAACGAGGGAGCCGTCAGGGAGACGAAACTCTAGTGGGATGGCTATTTTATCCGGCTGTCGTGAATTGGAATGGAGCGAGTGCAGCAACGCTTGTGTCGCATGATGACAGCCGAGGACGGTGAAGGGCTCAGGGCTGTTGTGCGTGCCTCGATCGACGATCGTGACTCGATACCCAAGAAGGGCGAGGCGATAGGCGGTCGTGAGGCCGGCTGGGCCTCCACCAAGAATTACGACGGACTGAGTGGCGGTAGATGTCACGACATTCGGGAACGGATCCACACAGCAGCGGCCACGGCTAGCCGACGACTGGTTGAGAGCCTGGCCCGAGGGCCGAATATCTGATGTCCCGGTCTCTCGATCCTTTGCAAAATGCGGAAATAGACGGCGCGCATGATTTCAGAGACAGTCAGTGCCTGTTGGTCCTTGGCCGGTAGGGCATCGAATGCCGCCTGTGCTTTTGCGTAGTACTCGTGGGCCCTGACGGTTTCGGAGCGAAGTAGTTCGCGAAGTTCTGCGCTCTCCTGACGCTGGAGGATGGCCTGCTCGGTGCAGCCGAATTTCTTGAGGTCTTCTTCCGGAAGATAGATACGGCCTTGAGCTGCGTCTATCCCGATGTCCCGCAGAATGTTCGTCAGTTGAAACGCCATGCCGAGGGCGACGGCATAGTCCTGTGCCCTGGCCGACGTGGGGCCGAAGATATGGAGGCAGATGAGTCCCACGACGGACGCAACACGATAGCAGTAGACCGAGAGGTCTTGAAACGAAGCGTATCGCGACGCAGTAAGGTCCATTTCGACGCCTTTAATCAGCTCATCGAAATAGGCCTGCGGGATAGTCAGTTGCCTGACATGGTAGGCCAGACTGATAGTGACCGGGAAGGTCGGCGTGCCGCGGTAGGCTGCTTCAAGCTCGATCCGCCACCGTTGTAGTTCATCCTGAGGGTTGCTTCCAGCCGGGGGCTCATCGACCGCATTGTCGACCTCCTTACAGAAGGCATAGACCGTGTACATCGCAGCGCGCTGCTTTTTCGGAAGAAAGAGGAAGGAGTAATAGAAGTTGCTCCCGCTCTTTTTGGTGAGAGCCGTGCAGTAGGCTTGCGCGTCAGCGGTGGAGAGTGAAGTCATGGGCGTCGATTAATCGGTCTTGATCCAAGGCGGCGGGCCATGGATTCATGGATGGGGTGGTAGTCTGACGGGTGCAGGATAGCCGCCAAGAGTTCGATGCCGTCGATCAGGCGAGGGCCTGGTCTGCTGAAATAGGAGGAAGCATCTACTAGATACGTCTGTTCGGCTAACGTAGGCGAAAGCTGCCATTGCCCCGGCTGTTGCATCAGTTGGAGCAGCTCTGTGTGTGTCCGTTCAACAGAAAAGCCGCAGGGCATCACGATGAGGATGTCCGGAGCCGCTGCCAGGATCTCGTCCCAAGTCACAACTCGTGATTTGCTCCCAGGCTGGGCGAGGACATCCTGGCCGCCGGCTAGCTGGACCATTTCAGGAACCCAATGGCCTGCGACAAACAGTGGAGAGAGCCATTCGATACAGGCGACGCGAGGGGAATGAGCGATGCTCTGGACGCGACGGTGCACCGCCTCGAGTCGGTCACGCAAGTGCGCGGCGAGACGATGGCCTTCCGTCGACCGTCCTGCAGCATCGCCGATCCGTACGACATCGTCGATCACGTCATCGATCGTACCGGGGTTCAATGTGAGGACGGTCGGTTGGTGAGGCATGGAGCGAAGGGCATCGTGCAGTTGGTCCGGTGTAATGGCGCAGACGTGGCAGAGGTCTTGAGATAGCACCAGATCGGGTTGTGCTTCTCGCATGAGGTGGTCTTTTAGCCGGTAGAGCCGTTGTCCAGAGGCGACAAGCTGACGCACTTGCCTGTCGATGTCATCGCTGGCCAGTCCATCAGAGGGAATCATCGGTTCAACCATGATGGGCACGCTTCTGACCGATGGCGGATAGTCGCACTCGTGGCTGATCCCGACCAGTTCATCGCGCAGACCGAGTGC
Source organism: Nitrospiraceae bacterium (assembly GCA_011391455.1). Classification (GTDB taxonomy): domain Bacteria; phylum Nitrospirota; class Nitrospiria; order Nitrospirales; family Nitrospiraceae; genus Palsa-1315. Next base: position 8,378 of record JAABQN010000047.1, on the reverse strand, counting down.
GGCAATAACCTCGGTTGCACTGGGAAGCAGAGAGCAGATTCTCATGGCTGAAAGAAGTCAATAGTCATTGGTCAATGGCAAAAACAGGATTCCATTCTCAATGAACATGTCGGTCGGTCGTCTTCACGATTGACGAGTGACCATTGACGTTATCCTTTCCAGAGTCGATCGCGGAGTTCGCTGAGGCGAACCTCTGAAAGACTGTGGGTGATTGCATGGGCTTCATGCAGGTCATGGGTTGTGTGTGTGTTTGCTACGGCGAGAACTTTCATTCCCGCAGTTTTTGCGGCGCGGATACCAGGGATGGAGTCCTCAATCACCAAACAGGATTCGGCGGTGACAGCCTGTTCTCGGCATTGTCGATTCAATCCGGTGAGAGCGTGGAGAAAGGGGGCCGGATCGGGCTTTCCTCTGGTTACGTCTTCCGCGCTGGTGATGTGAAGAAATTCTTTGTGAAGCCCTGTCTGTTCAAGAATCACGTCGATCTCATGGCGGAGGGCGCCGGACGCAATGGCTAAAGGGTAGGCGGCGGCGGCTTCACGCACGAACTCGCGTACCCCTGGGAAAATGACCAGGTGATCCTTCACCGATGCCAGATAGGCATGGGCTTTTCGTTGCATCAGTTGTGCGAGGGCGGCAGGGTCCATGGGGCGTTGATGTGCGTTGAGGGCTGCGATGAAGCAGCCCCGATCGTCGTACCCCAAGTAGTTGGCGTAGTAGTCTGATTCAGTCAGGCTGATGCCGATTTCTTCCAGTGTCTGACGAAAACCGGCGAAATGGAGGGGCTCGGTGTCCGCAATCACGCCATCGAAGTCGAAAATAATCGCTGTGAGTGTGGCCATGGAATCGACTCAACCTGTGGGTGTGGTAGGGAACAGAAAACGGGCGGATTATAGCACAGGGAGATTGGGTAACCCGCATTATTCATGACGGTTCGTCGCGAAATCGCTGAGCCGTGTCGCGAGACCGGCGCGCGGAGCCCTGAGTATCCGATGCGTACTCATGCAGTACGTGGAGGGTCCGAGGGGCGAGCCCGCCGGCCGAAGGCTCGTCGCAGCAGCGGATCGGCGATTGCAGCAGAAGCGCTCATGAATAATGCGGGTAAGAAGGTGAGAATGTGTCTGCTCAGCAGGCTATTCGCGTGAGAAAAACTGAAGGGTCAGAACTTCAGGCGAAGGCGTTTTTCCGCTACCCAGCCATTTGCACCTTCGTCGGTGCGCACCAAATACATCCAGCCGGCTGGTTGTAGATCCCCGTCCATGACGGTCAGTGAGATCCCTGGACGAACGATCGGCCCTGGCTTGCTGCTCAATGAATCTGCGAATAAGGGAATGCTTCCTCCGGGAGCCACTTGGTCTCCCGTAACGGTCACTTTTTGTCCTTCACTGAACATTGGGTCGAGAGGCGGATCGATTGGTGCAGCGGGTTTCGCAGCCGTTTGGGGTGGTGGAGCGATGGCCGGAGCCGTAACGGCAGAGGCTGCTGGAGAAGTTGTAGGAGCCACTGGGGCTGGAGCAACGGTACTCGGACTGGGAACGGCTTGTGGCGCGGGCGTCGAGGCCAACGGCTTCGGTTTCATGGCCATTGGTGTTGGGGTGCTCTCACCCAGGTAGGGACTCAACCATTCTGTCACCATGTCCGGTTCCATCGAAACATAGCCAATCCCGCCGACAAGAATCAGGAGCAATAACCAGAGAATCGGGCTCCCCTTACTGGGTTTCTTGCGGGGATTCACCGGACCCCGTGCTTTTGTGGCTATCGTTTGATCAAGTTCCTCGTCCGTAAATTCCAAATCTGGTTCTGGTTGGCGAGCGAAAAGAAGAGTCCAATCAAAGGGATTCAGGACCGAAGTCAGGTTCCCAACGAGCGCAGCCATCAAGCACCTCCCTACTGAGCGATTCGACCCCACGTAGACTAGTCTGTGAAAATACCTATCACCATCGCCCGGTGCTGTCAATTTTGTTGAGAAATTGCGCGTAAGAGTAACAGCGGTTCAACAGGGATGCGCGGGGCTGCAGGAAAAGACTTGCCCCTCTCGACTGCCTGTTCGAAAGACGGTGAGGCCTTTGCATCCGAGCTGGTACGCCAGCAGAAAGGCTGCGGCCACCTCGGCCTTGGTCGCCGAGGCCGGCAAATTGATGGTTTTCGAGACACCGCTGTCGCTATATCGCTGAAACACCGCTTGCATACGCACATGATGTTCGGGCGAGACATCGTGCGCTGTGACAAACAGTCGGCGCAGCTCTTCGGGGATATGAGCTAAATGTTGAATGGAGGGATGCGCTGCCAGGTCGGGCCGAAGTGCGTCGAGATCGAGAGCGAGCGAGCGAGCGCGACGGACGAAGGCTGGATGAAGGGAGGTCAGCACGACACCGTCCATGATACGACGGACTTCCTGTATGCCGTATAGCGGTTCAATGCCGGGCGAGCAGCCGGCAATGAGGCTGATGCTGCCGGTTGGAGCAATGGTGGTCACGGTCGCGTTTCGATGCCGCTGATGAAGTGGTTGGAGCCGGCTGCCTCGATAGGCAGGAAAGACTCCGCGTTCGGAGGCCAGCTCTGTCGATGCGAGGTGGGCGCGAGATTGAAAGAACTCCATTAGAGTCTTTGCTGTCTGGAGCGCGGCTTCGGAGTTGTAGGGGATATTGAGAGCAATCAGCAGGTCGGCGAAGCCCATGATACCCAGGCCGATCTTCCTGGTTTGTTTCGTCATGCGATCGATTTGAGGAAGCGGAAGGCGTCCGCGATCGATCACATTGTCAAGGAAGCGTACGGCAAGGGAAATGGTTTCCGCCAATCGGGCGAAGTCGATGGTGGAGCCTGCATTCTGCCGTGCGACGAAGTTGGCGACATTGATGGAGCCGAGGGTGCAGGATTCATAGGCGAGAAGGGGCTGTTCGCCACAAGGGTTGGTCGAGTCGATAGTGCCAAGGAGCGGGGTGGGATTGGCGCGATTGATCGTGTCGAGAAAAACCAGGCCTGGCTCGCCGCTGGCCCATGCCGCTTCGACGAGCCGATCGAATATGAGCTGTGCCGAGATTCGCCTAGTCGGCTTGTTGGTGTGAGGATTGATCAGGGCATAGGTGCGACGGCATGTGAGGGCCCGCATGAAGGGATCGGTGATGCCGACCGACAGATTGAAATTTGTCATCTCCGCCGGCGTCTGTTTGAGTGCGATGAAGTCCAGGATGTCCGGGTGGTCGATTCGGAGGATGCCCATATTCGCGCCGCGCCTGGTTCCTCCTTGCTTGATGACGTCCGTCGAGAGGTTGAAGAGGCGCATGAAGGAAATAGGGCCTGAGGCGACGCCGCTTGATGATGCCACCAGGTCGTTCTGCGGGCGTATATGGCTGAACGAGAAACCTGTGCCGCCGCCAGACTGGTGGATGAGCGCCTGATGTTTCAGGTTGTCATAAATGGAAGCAAGGGAGTCTTCGACCGGGAGGACGAAACAGGCGGAGAGTTGCTGGAGGCGTCGCCCGGCGTTCATGAGTGTGGGAGAATTGGGGAGAAAGTCGAGACGAGCCAGGCAGTCGTACCAACGCTGAGCCGCGTGGGGTAACCGACTGGCGGCCGGGTAGAGCTGTTCAGCTTGTGCGATGTCGGTTGCAACGCGCCAGAATAACTGCGCAGGCGTTTCGGCGATCGTTCCAGCGCTGTTCCTGGCTAGATAGCGCCCACGTAGGACGATTTTGGCATGGGCTGACAGTCGAAGCCGTGAAGATTTCGGCGGGCGTAAGGACTTGATCGTTTTTCTAACGGTCATAGCGCCATTATACCTGTATCGGTGTGCCTTGATCGATGGGGTGGAAGAGGTGGCTCAGCTTGCATCTTGGCTCTCCAGTTCGGCAGAATGAGCGCCCACTGACCGACGGCCATGAAATCGTATCGCGAAGAACTCTGGTTCGAGACAAAGACGCGGCGCACCTACCTCAACATCACGCGGCAGGTTGAGGCGGCAGTCGAGAAGAGCGGTGTCCAAGAGGGGCTCGTGTTGGTCAATGCCATGCACATCACGGCCAGCGTCTATATTAATGATGACGAACCAGGCCTACTCAAGGACTATGACCGATTCTTAGACCGGCTCGTTCCTCAGGACGCGGTCTATCAACACAACGAGACGGGAGAAGATAACGGCGATGCCCATATCAAGCGCCAGCTGATGGGGCGAGAAGTCGTTGTCGCGATTACCGGGGGCCGGCTAGACTTCGGCCCGTGGGAACAGATTTTCTACGGGGAGTTCGACGGGCGGAGACGAAAACGCGTATTAGTAAAGGTGATTGGGTCGTGAGCCGTATATCGTTCGACTGGTGGCCGGTGTTCTGTGGGAAGAAATTGTTGGTGCGCTTGCTACCACAGGAAAAGTTTGACAACATGGAGCGCAGTGCAGCACGGCTGTGTGGTAGGAGTCTGTCGATATGTTAAGTTGGTCCCGTCCTGATCCTCTCACGCGAGATCTCGTTCACTTGATCAATGCCCGGCGCCATGACCATGGCGATACCGACGCGGCAATCGATACGCTGCAAGCCTTCTTGGAGCAGGGGCGGGAGTACGACCTCTTAACGGTATTGGCAGCGCTGGATGAGGACATGGCGGAATGGCTCTTCGATCTGCTCGCGGAGGCATCCTGCTCCGTGCTCATCGATGGGCCGGCCGATGAAAAATTGTCCTATGCCGTTATGGCGGCCTTGGAACTCCCTCTCCAAGCCAATCTGGCCCATCCCCTCAAGTTGAAGATTGACCCGGTTGCGACGGCGGAGCTGTTGCATCGGCATCTCCGGCTCTCTGCCGGGACGGTCGTGCGAGTGGAGTCGCGCCTATTGACCGATTCGACGCTGGAGCCGCTCAGTCTCCAGGGATTGAACGATCATTTGAGCACGGTGGCGGATTCCCAGAGGGCCATGTCAATTGCCGCTCGGCTCTATCCTCCTGTCGAGAATACCGCCTTTCTCTTCTTTGAGCTAATCGGTGTGCCGGACTCTGGACTGCCCGATTCGCTGGAAGACCGGCATCGCCGAGCTCTCCTTGAAGGCCTTGCGGCGCAATGTCCTGAGTTGGCGTTGGCTCCCGATATGATCGAAGCACCGGTCTATGCAGCCTATGCCATTTTCGATGCGCAAAATGCCGTGCGGCTCCATCGGCTGGCGGATGAGACTGCGGCAGTCTGGCGCGATCTGGACCCGCTTGTCCGTGCCCGCACGATTGTGCACCTCCATACGCAGTGCGGGAACGGCGTGTATATGCCGGTTTGGACCGATCTGTTCGACCCGGAACTTCCTGAAGACCACGGTCCCGTGTGGACCTCTCCCGATGTGTGGATCTTCACGGCCGATTTACCGATTGAATGGCCTGGAGAAATGCTCACCAATCGGCTGCTCGCCGAAGGCTGCACCAGGTTTGAAAACCACATCGTCGAGACTCCGGAAAACTAGCCCGCAACTCAAGCGCGACCGGCGGGATTCGAAGTTCTGAGTGCTGAGTTCTAAGTTCTGGGTTCTGAGTTGTCCGGAACTAACTCAAAACTCAGCACTCAGAACTTCGAGTCCCGCCCGTCTCGCCCCGCTCGCTTGTCTCGCGCTACTATCAGAAACCTAACAATTCGTCGATTTTCCTGACGGCTTATCCTATGCTGGTTTGGTCAGATAGGGGGTAGGTATGGCTCAGCAACAGTCTTCGAGCGGGATCATTACCGGGGCGATCACTATTCTGGGACTTGGGCTCGTGTGGGTGACGGTGGTCACCAATTTCCCGTCACAAGAAGAGTTGTCCTCGGCTGCATTGCCCGTAGAGACTCGTCAGACAGCGCAGCCCCCGTCCTCCCTGTCTTCGCCACCCACGTTGGATCTCACCATTCCGACCTCTCCTCCGCTGCCTTCAGAGGCAGCTGTGTCGAGACCGGACGATGATCGATCGCGTGACTCCAACGTTGAAGCTCCGGTTGTGACAAGGATGGATTCTCCTATGTCGCAGGCGACCAGATTGAAGTGCGAATCGGACATCGAACAATTGTGTCCCGACTCTCCGGATGGTTCTACTCGCACTCGTTGTTTGCAACAGCGTGCCAAACAGCTTCCACCGTTGTGCCAAAGCCAGTTGCACGAGCAGTTTGTCAAGTGGAAGGAAGATCAAAGCCGAGTGATGGCGGCTTGCGAGGGGGATATCAAGCGATTCTGCAGAACAGTTACGTCTGGGAACGGGCAAATCCTAGCATGCTTACAATCGCATGGCCAGGAGGTCTCCGACCGCTGCTACCAGACCTTTCCGAAGGGCACATTCCTGTTCAAATAGTCTGGTGGGGGTTATCGAGAAGGAAGTTTTGAGTTCTGAGTTCTGGGTTCGAAGTTCCAAAACCTCGAACTTCGGACCTCGAACTCTCTCCCGTCTCGCAAGATCCCTGTGATGCATTACGCGACGAATCGTTTTTTTAGCCTCTCCCACAGTCCAGCTTGGGACTCATCACGCAGGGCTACGACGACTACGGTCGTGTTGTCGCCGCCGCCGGCTTCATTCGCCATCAGGATGAGGCGATCGGACATGGTGGAGAGATCCTCCGACTCACTGAGGGTGCGAAGAATATCGTTCTGATGGAGCGCACGGGTAAGTCCGTCTGAGCATAACAACAGGATGTCGCCGCTCTTGACCGGAACCTCCGCCAGCTCGACGTCGACGTGGCTTTCGACGCCGAGGGCTTTCGTCACGATGTTCCTGCGGGGGGAACACTGAGCCTCTTCTTCCGTGATGAACCCCTTGAGGATCTGTTCGGCAACCCAGGAATGGTCTGTGGTGAGGGCTTGGATTGTCCCGTTTCTGACGAGGTAGAGTCGGCTGTCTCCAACATGGGCGATGGCGAGCACTTCTTCGCAGAACGATGCGGCGACTACGGTGGTACCCATCCCGGCATAGTCAGGCCTGCTCCATGATTCACGATACACGACCTCGTTCGCCGCGCGAATCGCGCTGGCAAGACGATTGGCCGATGCTGATACCCTGGCATCGCGGGGGCCGATCAGCGGAAGTTCTGCGCACTTGGCTGCCTCGGCCAGGTGCGTCTGAATCGCCTCGACTGCGAGGGCGCTGGCAATCTCGCCGGCATTACCACCGCCCATGCCGTCACAGACGACATAGAGTCCGAGTAGAGGGTCGGCCACAAAACGATCCTCGTTATGAGGCCGTTTAAGGCCGGTATCGGACTTGGCGCTATGTAATCGTTCAAGGGCCAAACGATGCCTCCTTCAGGCTGCGAGACTTTGAAGACAGGCACGGAGTTCGCTTGCGAATTCTTCCGCGCGCCGATAACGGTGTGGTAACTCTTTCTGTAACGCGCGGTCTACGATTTCCTGCACCATTGGGGGAAGATCCGGCCTCAAGGTTTGAATTGCGGGATGCGGATGATGGGCGATGCTGAACAGCACGGCCGATACGTTGTCGGCCGTAAACGGTAACTGCCCCGTGAGGAGTTCGAACAGCACGACGCCGAGTGAAAAGATATCCGACCGACCGTCCACTTTTTTGCCTGCGATTTGTTCCGGAGACATGTACGTCGGCGTGCCCAGTACAATATTCGTTTCTGTCTTGCTGCTCGAAGCCATCTTTGCAATACCGAAGTCCATGACTTTCACGATGTGATCCTTCGTGAGCATGATATTTGCCGGCTTGATGTCACGATGGACGATGCCTTGTTGATGGGCGTAGCCCAGGGCATCCGCAACGGTGGCCACAGTGAGGAGGACTTCGTTGACTGACATCAAGTTGGGTGTTCGTGCCCACTGTTTCAGGGGTGTTCCCTCGATAAGTTCCATCGCGATATACCCCAAATCGTTTTCTTCTCCTGCATCGTAGATGGTTACGATGTTGGGGTGGGAGAGCCGCCCGGTGGATTCTGCCTCGCGGAAAAACCGTGCCTTGACATCTTGCAGTTTGTCGTCGCGGTTGATTTGATCGAGTCGCATGGTCTTGATAGCCACGAACCGTTGGATCGTCGGGTCTTTCCCAAGGTAGACCAATCCCATTGCGCCACGTCCGAGCTCTTTCAAGACTTTGTAGCGTCCAAGCATGCCGGGTGTGCAGCCATTGATCGATAACGTGGCGGCTATGCTTGCTGGTTCTGGCGGAGCTTCTGACTCTTTTTCTTGCCTTGAGTCCTCATCCTCGGCGACTGCGTGCGCCTCTTCGTGTTGTGTTGGTCGAGGGGGAGTGAAGGCTTCGCGCAGCGAATCTCGGTGCAGGATCCAGGCTGCCGTGAGCCAGAGGCCGGAACCGACGAGGCCGATCGCATAGACCCAGGCGAATCGAGAAGAGCCGATCTGTTCGATCAGCGGCAGGCCCACGGTCCTGAACGCTTTGTTGATGAAGAGGATGACGACGAGAGTCGCCAGCGG
>JAABQN010000046.1 GCA_011391455.1 Nitrospiraceae bacterium | reverse complement strand
AAGGCTAGATTTTCCTTTGACCTGGCGAGAGTGCCGCATATACTAGACCCATTATGCACTTGATCACTGAGAGTCTGTTGGTCGGAAATATCAACGATGCGAGGGAACTGCCGGTCAAGATCGGCGCATTGCTCCTCGTCGCTGCTGAGTATACGGTAGAGTCCCCTGATTGGCTGGTTTCCGGCAGGATTCCATTTTCGGAGTATGCGGAAGCCGAACCGCTCTTGCTGGATCAAGCAGTGAGCTGGGTTGAACAGCACCAGCCGGGCAATCGGGTCATGGTCTGCTGCCGCGCCGGAATGGGCCGATCCGTGTCGGTGGTGATGGCTTATCTCTGTTGTGTCCAAGGGATGGAGTATGCCGAGGTTCTGAAGTTGGTCATGAGGCGCCGACCCGGCGCCATACCCCTTCCAAATCTTGAAGAAGCCATCAGACAAGTTCGTCTTCTGCGCGAGGCACGCGCGAAGGATAAGAAGAAGCGCGCTTCACGGCCAGCCTCCGGTACCTAGCAACAAGGTCGAAAGAACCTTCCAAGAGCAGTTCCCTCCCGCACATTGCCTTTCGTGCTTCGTCCATGGCCTAATCCGCCGGATCGGGAATAGGCGCAGCCAGGCTCCAAGGATTTTTCTTATGCCGGAATTGCCGGAAGCAGAAGTCGTTGCGCAGCAGTTAAGGGCTCATCTCCTCGGCGCTCAGCTCAACGATTGTTGGGTTGGACGAGCGGATATCGTTCGGGAAGGATTGCCCACGCTCTCGTGGTACGGCGGTGCGCGACTGGAAGGGGTGGAGCGATATGGCAAGAGCGTTGCGCTGGAGTTTCAAAAAGAGGGCGAACATAGATATGTCGTCGCTGAGCTTGGCATGACCGGCCTCCTCCTCTTTCGTGCGACAGAGACGAAACATCCGCAGCATGTGCATGTCCGCATGTCGTTCACCGAAGGCCGCGAATCGGAACTGCGCTATTGGAATCCCCGGCGGTTCGGACGGCTTTCTTTGCTCGATCAGGCAGGCCTCGACCGCTATCGTACTCGCCGCTTCGGGATCGATCCCCTCACGGCGCCACGCGATGAGTTCGTCCTTCTCATGCAAGCCAGGCGTGGACGCCTCAAGCCGTTGCTGATGCATCAGCAAGTGATCGCGGGGATTGGGAATATTTACGCGAATGAAATATTGTTTCGCGCCAGACTCCATCCGAACCGTGAGGTGAATCGGTTACGAAGGGCGACGATTATTAAACTCTATGACACCATGCAAACAGTGTTGAGTGAGGCGATTTCCTGTGGCGGATCGAGCGTCAAAGATTTCTTTGCACCGGACGGCACAGAAGGCCGGTACAAAAGCCGCCATCTTGTCTATGGCAAAGAAGGCCAGCCTTGTCCTAACCGATGCGGAAAGAAAATTCACCGTCTCCAAAGTGAACGGAGCTCGTTTTATTGTCCTGCCTGCCAATCGAACCGGAGTTCAGGGTGAAGTAAGTGATTGTGGTGAGCAGGACGATCACCGTGCATTTTCAATCATTTAGGCCATCGTCAGTCGGATATATTTTCCGTTAGGCCTTTTGGACTGTTTTCGATTAGTTCCTCTGACATATTGAGTCCCCCAGCCGATTTCGTTAGAATCCTCCTCCTTTACAATTGTTTCTCACCATTCTTAAGGAGTCGCGTTATGGCGAAGGTGCTCGAAGGTCCCGGGATGGGATTGATGAAGAAGTGGGGCATCACGGTTCCCCACTATGTCGTCGTCACCTCGGTCGACGAATTGGCGAAGCTCGGCCAAGCCAATGAATGGCTCAAGAAATCCAAATTGGTAGTCAAGGCCCATGAAGCGCTCGGCTCGCGATTCAAGCTCGGCCTGGTCAAGGTCGATCTGGACCTCAAAGGAGCGGAAGCGGCGGCTAAGGAGATGATCGGCCGCCAAGTGGGCAGTATCACTGTTTCCCAAGTGATCGTGTCCGAAATGATTCCGCACAAGGAGGAATATTACTGTGCGGTGAAATCCACCCGAGAGGGGACGGATATTCTGGTTGCCAATTGCGGTGGCATTGAAGTCGAATCGAACTGGGATCGCGTGAAGCGCTTGGCGGTGGAAGTCGGGCAGCAGCCATCGGGGGATGCGATCGAGAAATTGGCCAAGGATGCGGGCTTTACCGGTCCGCTCCTGAAGAAGATGGCCGATTTCGCGGGCAAGATGTTCACCTGTTTCGACAGCGAAGATGCGCAGTATTTGGAAGTGAACCCCGTGGTTCTGCGCGAGCAGGATAGTCAACTGATCGCGCTGGATGCGGTGACGCTGCTCGATGGCGACGCCAAGTTCCGGCATCCCGATTGGAACTTTGCCTTTGCTGCAGAATTCGGCCGAGCCTATTCCAAGCACGAAATGGAAGTGATGGCAGTCGATTCAAAAATCAAAGGTTCGGTCAAATTTATCGAAATCCCAGGCGGGGATACGGCCATGCTCCCGGCGGGCGGCGGGGCCAGTGTCTATTATTCCGATGCGGTTGTCGCACGCGGCGGCAAGTTGGCCAATTATGCTGAATACTCCGGCGATCCACCTGACTGGGCAGTCGAAGTCCTGACCGATAAGGTCTGTTCGTTGCCCGGGATCAAGAACATCATTGTCGGCGGGGCGATTGCCAATTTCACCGACGTGAAGAAGACATTCGGCGGCATCATCAACGGATTCCGCAAGGCGAAGTCCGAGGGCAAGCTCAAGAACGTGAAAATTTGGGTGCGTCGTGGTGGCCCGCGTGAGAAGGAAGGGCTCGATGCGATGCGCGCGCTCAAGGACGAAGGGTTTGACATCAACGTCTTCGACCGCAATACACCGCTGACCGATATCGTCGATAAGGCGCTACAAAAACAGTAACGAGTGCTGAGCAACAAGAACTGCTCTTCAACTCAGCACGCAGCACTTAGCACTCAGCACTGAAAGAAGAGGGAGATCCCGATGAGCATCCTGGCAAACAAAGATACCTATGTGGTCATTCAGGGGGGCGTCGCAGGCGTGAATGCCGCGCGCCGGATGGCCGAGTTCTGCTACCTAATTAAACGCTCCCTGAACGTCCTGGCCTTCGTCTATCCGCCCGACGCAGGCAAGACACACGAAATTCCCTACGGCAGCGGCTTAGTGGCCGTTCCCATCTATAAGACCGTTGCGGAAGCGACCAAGAACCATTCCCAGATCAATACCAGTCTTGTCTACATTGGCGCCGATCGGGCCCTGAAGGGCGGGATGGAGGCCTTGGACGATTCGCACATCAAGGTGGTCTCCATGATCACCGAGGGTGTGCCGGAAAAGGATGCCAAGATCCTGGCCCATCATGCGACCAAGCTCGGCAAGGTCTTCAACGGCCCGTCGTCGATCGGGATTGTTTCGGCCGGTTCTTGCCGCTTGGGTGTCATCGGCGGCGCGTTCGACAACTTGGTGTTGTCGAAGCTTTACCGCGAAGGCTCGTTCGGGGTCATCACCAAGTCAGGCGGTCTCTCCAACGAGATTATCTGGATCTGCTCGCAGTTTGCCGACGGCATCACGACGGCCATCGGGATCGGTGGCGATACCTACCCGGGAACCGACTATGTCAGCTATCTCGAAATGTTCGAGAACGATCCGCAAACGAAGGCGGTCGTCATCGTCGGTGAAATGGGCGGCGATCTCGAAGAGCGGGCAGCCGAGTGGTACGGGGCCAAGAAGCGCCGCGTGAAGTTGATGGCTGTGGTCTCCGGCTTCTGTCAGGAAAGTTTGCCGAAGGGCATGAAGTTCGGCCATGCAGGCGCCAAGGAAGGTCTGAAGGGCGAAGGGTCGGCCCGTGCCAAGTCCGATGCTCTCAAGAAGTCCGGCGCGATCGTGCCGGCGACGTTTGGGGCTTTGGGCCCTGCCATTAAAGAAGCCTATCAAGAGATGCTGAAGTCCGGCCAGGTGAAGGAGCCGGTTGAGCCGCTCGTATTGCCGAAGTTGCCAAAGACGATTGAAGAGGCGATCAAGGCGGACGAAGTCATGGTGGCTCCGCTGATCCGCACCACGATCAGTGACGACCGCGGCGACGAACCCTGCTACGACGGATACCCGGCCTCCGAGCTCATCAACAAAGGCTACGAGATTCCCCATGTCGTGGGTCTGCTGTGGGACAAACGGCTGATCTCCAAACAAGAAGCTGAGATTATCAAGCGCATCATGATGCTTTCCGCCGACCATGGCCCCTGCGTGAGCGGAGCTCTGGGGACGATCATTGCAGCCTGCGCCGGGATAGGCCTATCCCAGTCGGTGGCGGCAGGGTTGATCATGATCGGCCCTCGCTTCGGCGGCGCCGTGACCGATGCAGGCCGGTTCTTCAAGTATGCCGTCGATAACAAGATGTCGGTCGATGACTTCTTGGCCTACATGAAGAAGAATCACGGGCCGGTGCCCGGCATCGGCCATCGCGTGAAGAGCTTGCGTAATCCGGACAAGCGGGTGAAGGAGTTGGTCGGGCATGTCAAGAGTTTGAACATCAAGACCCCCTGCCTGGACTTTGCCCTCGAGGTGGAAAAGATAACTTCGGTGAAGAAAGATAACCTGATTCTGAACGTGGACGGCACGATGGCGGCGGTGCTCGTCGATATCGGATTCCCGGTCGACAGTTTGAACGGCTTCTTCATTCTGTCACGCACGATCGGGTTGATCGGGCATTGGGTGGATCAGAAGCGTCAGGACAGCCGCTTGATCCGGCTGTTCGATTACCTGGTGAATTATGCGGCGCCGAAAAGGCGGGAGGTCCCGCCTCTAAAATAGTCGCGCGAAGTGCCGCCATTGAAGTAACGACAATTTTAATTTTGAATTGATAATTTTGAATTGAGGTCACCATGTCGATAGATCTTGCCAAAAACTTGTATGCGAAGATGCCGGATGTGCTCGCGAAGGCCAGGAAGAAATTCGGTCGTGGCCTGACCCTGTCGGAGAAGGTGCTGGTTTCGCACGCAGATAATTTTGATACCCAGACATGGGAGCGGGGCAAGGCGATGCTGGCCCTGCGGCCCGATCGCGTAGCCATGCAGGACGCGACGGCTCAGATGGCCATTTTGCAGTTCATGCAGGCTAACAAGAAGCAGGCGGCCGTGCCGAGCACCATTCATTGCGATCACTTGATTCGCGCCGAGATGGGTTCTGAGAAGGACTTGCTCCGCGCGGTGGATGAAAACGCAGAAGTCTATAATTTTCTCGCCTCAGCTGCGAAGAAATACGGCATTGGGTTCTGGAAACCCGGCGCCGGGATCATTCACCAGGTTGTGTTGGAGAACTATGCGTTCCCCGGCAGTTTGATCATCGGCACCGACTCACATACGCCAAATGGAGGCGGGCTCGGTGGATTAGCCATCGGTGTCGGTGGCGCGGATGCAGGCGAAGTGATGGCCGGTCTGCCATGGGAAGTCCTCCATCCGAAACTGATCGGCATCCGCCTGACCGGCAAGTTGAATGGCTGGACCTCGCCGAAGGACGTGATTCTGTATCTCTGCGGCTTGCTTACGGTGAAGGGCGGGACGAACAAAATCGTCGAGTACTTCGGTCCCGGCGCGGAAACTATCAGCGCGACCGGTAAGGGCACGATCTGCAATATGGGCGCGGAATTGGGCGCCACGACGTCGGTGTTTCCCTTCGACCAGAAGATGGTCGCCTATCTGAACATCACAGATCGGGCCGATCTGGCCAACTTAGCGATTGCTAACAAAGCGTTGCTGGTAGCCGATCCTGAAGTCTCTCAGTCGCCGGAGAAGTACTACGACCAGATTGTCGAGGTCGATTTGTCGACGCTCGAACCCCATGTCGTTGGGCCTCATACACCGGATCTCGCCAGGCCGATTTCCAAGATGGCGGCGGAAGCCAAAGAGAAGGGTTATCCAGTCCAACTCAAGGCGGCGCTCATCGGCAGCTGCACTAATTCATCCTATGAAGACATCAGCCGTTCGGCCCACATTGCCCAGCAGGGGTTGAAGGCCGGGCTCAAAGCGAAAGCCTCATTTCTTGTGTCGCCTGGCTCCGAGCGCATTTACAACACGATGAAGCGCGACGGGTTCTTGGAGACATTTGAACAGTTGGGCGGCACGGTGTTGTCTAATTCTTGCGGTCCCTGTATCGGGCAGTGGAAGCGGGCCGATGGCGTGAAGGGGAAGGCGGATTCGATCGTCAGTTCCTTTAACCGAAATTTTCCCGGCCGTAACGACGGCATCAATGAAACCTTGTCATTCCTCGCGAGTCCGGAAGTCGTGACGGCCTACGCTATCACAGGCGATCTCGGCTTCGATCCTGTGAACCAGTCGCTCAAGGGAGCGGATGGGAAAGAATTCAAGTTCCTGCCGCCGGTGGGTGAAGAGCTTCCGGCCAAGGGGTTCGCGAAGGGTGAAGAGGGATTCGTTGCGCCGGCAGCGAGCGGTGAAGGTTTGACCGTCGAAGTTCCACCGACCAGTGAGCGGCTGCAGTTGTTGCAGCCCTTCCCGCGCTGGGACGGCAAGGATTTCGAAAAGCTTCCGCTTTTGATCAAGACCAAGGGCAAGACGACAACCGATCATATTTCTCCAGCCGGTCCCTGGCTCAAGTTCCGTGGCCACCTGGACAGGATCAGCGACAATATGTTCCTGGGTGCGAACAATGCATTTTTCTCCGAGCCAGGCAAGGGCACGGATGTGTTGACGGGCGAAGCGGGACTCACTATGGCCCAGATCGCTCGCCGGTACAAAGCGAAGGGCGTCGGCTCCATCGTGGTCGGCGACGAGAATTACGGGGAAGGCAGCAGCCGCGAGCATGCGGCCATGTCGCCGCGGTTCCTCAACGTCCTCGTCGTGATTACGAAGAGCTTTGCCCGTATTCACGAGACCAATTTGAAGAAGCAGGGCATCTTGGCGTTGACCTTCGCTGACCCGAAGGATTACGAGAAGATCGAGCAACAGGATCGCATCAGCGTGACAGGGCTAAACAGTCTGGCTCCTGGCAAACCGGTGCAAGTGACCATCCATAAGGCGGATGGTAAGTCACTCACCATTCAGGCGAACCACAGCATCACCGAGCAGCAGATTGCGTGGTTCAAGGCCGGTTCAGCGTTGAACGCGCTGAACTAACGAGGAGTTAGGAGAAGAATTACCATGACCACCAAAGCAGACAAAATTATCTATACGAAAACCGATGAAGCGCCCATGTTGGCGACCTATTCGTTTCTGCCGATCATCAATGCCTTCAGCAAGGCGGCCGGCGTAGCCGTTGAATTGCGTGATATTTCACTAGCCGGGCGCATGCTCGCCGTGTTCCCCGATTACCTGACCGCGCAGCAGAAGCAGGCGGACGCGTTGTCTGAATTGGGCGAGCTGGCCAAGACGCCGGAAGCCAATATCATCAAGCTTCCAAACATCAGTGCCTCGCTTCCTCAGATCCAAGGGGCCATCAAAGAGTTGCAGAGCCAGGGCTACAAGCTTCCCGAGTATCCTGAGAATCCAAAAGATGACAAGGAGAAGGACGTCAAGGCCCGCTACGACAAAGTCAAAGGGAGTGCCGTCAACCCGGTGCTGCGCGAAGGCAACTCCGATCGGCGTGCGCCGCTCTCCGTAAAGGCCCATACCAGAAAGCATCCCCATAAGATGGGAGCCTGGAGTCCGGACTCCAAGACGCATGTTTCCCATATGAAGGGCGGAGATTTCTTTTCCAACGAAAAGTCTATGACGACGACTGCGGCGACCGACGCACGGATCGAGTTCGTCGGCCAGGACGGCAAGACGACTGTGCTCAAGCAAAAAGTGGCGCTGCAGGCCGGGGAAGTCATCGATGCCACGTTCATGAGCAAGAGGGCTCTGCGCCAGTTCCTCGAGGAGCAGATCGAAGACGCCAAGAAAAAGGGCGTGCTGTTCTCGATTCACATGAAGGCCACGATGATGAAGATCTCGGATCCCAAGATCTTCGGTCATGCCGTGACGGTCTATTACAAGGACGTCTTTGAGAAGCATGGCGAGACGCTCAAGAAGCTGGGTGTGGATCCTGACAACGGCATCGGTGATTTGTATACCAAGATCAAAGCTTTGCCAGAGGATCAGCGCAAAGCCATCGAAGCCGACGTTCAGGCTGTGTACCAGAAGCGGCCTCCGATGGCGATGGTGAATTCTGACAAGGGGATCACCAACCTGCATGTGCCCAGCGACATCATTATCGATGCCTCCATGCCGCCGGTCATTCGCGACTCGGGAAAGATGTGGGGCCCTGATGGCAAGGCGCAGGACGCGAAGTGTGTGATTCCAGATTCCAGCTACGCGCCGGTCTATCACGAGGTGGTCGAGTTCTGTAAGAAGCACGGCGCGTTCGATCCGAAGACGATGGGCAGCGTGCCCAATGTCGGTCTCATGGCGCAGGCGGCAGAGGAATACGGCTCGCACGACAAGACCTTCAAGGTTTCTGGCAACGGCACGATCTGCGTGGTGGATGCCTCAGGCAAGACCCTGCTGGAGCATCAAGTGGAAGAAGGCGACATCTGGCGTATGTGTCAGGTGAAGGATGCGCCGATCAAGGACTGGGTTAAGCTGGCGGTGAATCGTGCGAAGGCCACAGGGGCCCCGGCAGTTTTTTGGCTGGACAAAACCAGAGCGCACGATGCCCAATTGCTCACGAAGGTCGAACGCTACTTGAAAGATCACGATACCAAGGGCCTCGACATCCGGATCATGACACCGGCAGAGGCGACGCGCCTCTCCTTGGAGCGGATCAAGGAAGGGAAGGACACGATCTCTGTGACGGGGAACGTGTTGCGGGACTACCTCACAGACCTGTTCCCGATTCTCGAAATCGGGACCAGTGCCAAGATGCTTTCGATCGTTCCGTTACTGAACGGCGGCGGTCTCTTCGAGACCGGCGCAGGCGGTTCGGCGCCCAAGCACGTGCAGCAGTTCCAGGAGGAAGGGTATTTGCGGTGGGATTCGCTGGGCGAATTTCTGGCCTTGGCTGCTTCATTGGAACATCTTGCCAAGGTGGGGAACAACCAAGCGGCAAAGATTTTGGCCGACGCGCTCGATCAAGCCAATGCGAAGTTTCTGGAGAGCAATAAGTCGCCAGCCCGTAAAGTCGGCGAAATCGATAATCGCGGGAGCCATTTCTATCTGGCCCTGTACTGGGCGCAGGCCTTGGCCCAGCAGACACAGGACAAGGGCCTGGCAGCGCGATTTGTCAAGATCGCCAAGGATCTGGCGGATAATGAAGCCAAGATCTCCGGCGAATTACTCGCGGCTCAGGGCAAGCCGGTCGATGTCGGCGGGTACTATCATCCTGATGATGCCAAGGCGTCAAAAGCGATGCGTCCAAGTGCGACGTTGAATGCAATCGTGGATGCAATCGCCTAAAAACGGTAAGGGGTAAGGGGAGACTTCACCCCTCACCGATTCGAGGGAAAGATGGCACAAGAAGACAGCAACGTCATCGATCAGCCGGAAGTCATCCGGCACAAGTTGGTCACGGTCGAGATCGCCGGCAAGAAGTATGAAGTGCCGGAGGGGATCACGATCATTAAGGCTCTGTGGTACTCGGGCCAGGAAGTCGTCCGCGGGGCCGGCTGTCTTGGCGGGTTCTGCGGCGCCTGCGCTGCCTACTATCGGACCAAAGATGATCCGAAAGTGAGGACCTGCCTGGCCTGCCAAATGGCGGTGCAAGACGGTATGTCGATCACGATGATGCCGCCGTTCCCGGCCCGGAAGGCCACCTACGATATTCAGACGCTCAAAGATCCGAAACAGGATCTCTTCAATCTCTATCCCGAAGCCCCGCTTTGCCGAAACTGCAACGCTTGCACCGAAGCCTGCCCGCAGAAGATCGACGTGCGAGAGGGAGTTTGGAAGGCCGTCTTCGGCGACTTCAAGAGCGTTTCGGAAATGTTCATGGATTGTGTGATGTGCGGGATGTGCACGCCGGTCTGCATTGCGGACATCGCTCCCAACCTCGTAGCTTTGTATGTGAGCCGGGCGCAGGGGGCTCATTTCACCGAAAAGCCTTTGGGCTTGGACGCGCGCATCAAGGAAATCCAAGATGGCCGTTTCAATGACGAGTGGGCCAAGATCCTCAAGATGAACGAAAAAGAATTGGCCGATCACTGCGCAACCGTCAAGTGAAATAGTCAGAAGGTCTCAAGGTCTTCAGGTCGTAAAGTCTGTGGTGAGCAGAGCGACTTGATGACTTTCGGACTTTATGACTTGTGACTAAGGAAACATGGACGTTCACGCTCTACAACAGATCGTTCACGGAACGCGAGATGCTCGACGCAAGCAGACCCTTCCCAAGTTCTCTCCGGCGGATCGCGACCAACTGATCCACAAGTATCATCCTGATTATCGTGAGCGGGCCTATCGGCCGATCCGTTTCGGTCCCAACGGTGGGGATAAGACGGTCGTTGAACTGGCATCACTGCTGGAGGGCGATAGTTCCATTGCAGACGAGTTCGATCTGACGGCTGATTACACAACCGATGTTCTGGTGGTGGGTGGTGGAGGGGCCGGCTGTGCGGCGGCGCTTCATGCCCATACGTCCGGCGCCAAGGTTATTCTGGCGACGAAGCTCCGTCTCGGCGACTCCAACAGCGTGATGGCTCAAGGGGGCATGCAGATTTCGGTTGCGCCGGGGGACTCGCCTGTGACGCATTTTGTGGATACGCTGAAGGGCGGCCACATGCAGAACGACCATCAACTGCTCAAGGTGATGGTCGAGGAAGGCCCCTCGATTGCGAAATGGTTGTTGAGCCTGGGTGTGCTGTTCGATCGTGATGGGGACGGCAACCTCCATGTGAAGAAAGGCGGCGGCAGTTCGAAACCTCGCCTCCTGACCTGTTCTGACTATACAGGCCTTGAAATCATGCGGGTGCTCAAGGACGAGGTATTGAATCAGAACATTCAGTTACTCGAGTTCTGCGCTGCGGTCGAGCTGACGAGCGATGAGAAGGGCAACTGCACCGGCGCCATCTTCAAAGATCTCGATAACCATCGCCACGTCGTTGTCGCAGCCAAGTCCGTCATCCTGGCGACCGGCGGGATAGGCCGGCTCCACATTCAGGGATTCCCGACCAGCAATCACTATGGTGCGACCGGCGATGGGCTCTGCCTGGCCTATCGACTGGGCGCCAAGCTTACGCAGATCGACACGTTCCAGTATCACCCGTCTGGCGCGGTCTATCCGGAACAGCTCATTGGGGCGCTGGTGACGGAGGGTATCAGATCCGAAGGCGGACATTTGGTCAATGCGAAGGGTGAACGGTTCGTCAACGAATTGGATACCCGCGACGTCGTGTCTTCTTCGATTATCCGGGAATGTGAAGAGGGGCGCGGAATCCGCACGATGTCCGGGCGCGTCGGCGTCTGGCTCGATACCCCGCTGCTCGATGCAGAACATGGTCCCGGCACCCTGGAGAAACATTTCCCTGCAATGATGCTGCAGTTCGACCGATTCGGCATCGACATCAGCAAAGATCCGGTGTTGATCTACCCGACGTTGCATTACCAGAACGGCGGAGTGAAGATCGATACCAATTCAGAAACCAATGTGCACAATCTCTTCGTCGCGGGCGAAGCGTCAGGCGGATTGCACGGACGAAACCGATTGATGGGGAATTCCCTCCTCGACCTGATGGTCTTTGGTAAGCGATCGGGGCTGACGGCTGCGGCTCGTGCTGCCGCCATGCCGCAAGGGAAGTTGACGGTCGGGCATCTGAAGGGATTCCGCGCCGAGGCCAAGAAGCACGGCAGTTCGAACGGGATCGTGTCACCGATGATTCTGCCGGCGTATACGAGAAAAGAATAGCGTGGCGTGCGAGAAATGCGAGACAAGCGAGACGGGTGAGACGGACGACGGTTCGAAGTCCGAAGTTCGAGGTTCCCGGAACTTCGAA
>JAABQN010000045.1 GCA_011391455.1 Nitrospiraceae bacterium | reverse complement strand
AAGAAGTCGGATCGGCCACTCTCATCGCCCCGCCTGGCTTCAATCCTGCCAACTGCCATTTTGTGAAGGGAGAGTCTCTCGAACTCTTCCCCTACCAATATCTGGACTTTCCGAAACACTTTCATGATTCGAACACCTGTACCTTTCGAACGCTCTTTTGGTGGGGGCATCACGTCGTGTGTGCCTTGCTGTTGGAGGGGCAGGGGATCAAACAGCACAAGTCGCGGATTGTGGACCGGTTTCATCAGCTCGCCGGGCAGGGGCTGGAGTTGTCGTTGGCGCCGACCTTGTGGGAATGGAAACGAGGCGAGGGGTATACCTTGCCGATCACCCACGATCGCAAGGCGCAGATTGCCGCCGTGTTAGCGGAGCGGTCTTTTGTGAAGATTGTCCGGTTTCTTCCGTTCACCGACCAGCGGATTCAATCTGGTCAGATGCCGGAATTCAGCCGCGAGACCTTTCGGGCCATCCTTCCGATCATCACCCAATAGCGGATTTATGGGCGCCAGAATGCCTCCCAATCCTCTTGCCGAATTTGCAGCGCTCGAAGCA
Organism: Nitrospiraceae bacterium; assembly: GCA_011391455.1. Taxonomy (GTDB): domain Bacteria; phylum Nitrospirota; class Nitrospiria; order Nitrospirales; family Nitrospiraceae; genus Palsa-1315. Next base: position 11,329 of record JAABQN010000045.1, on the reverse strand, counting down.
CATCGACCGGAAGGCCAGTGGACAGCTGAGCTTGTGCCTCGTACCCCACGATTTGTTTGTGCAAAATGAAGGCCATGGCTTTTAAGTGCTGAAGACTCAGCCGAATTGTGGCAACACGTTCAATCGGCGGCTGAATACCCGGAGCCACCAGATTTGCTCCGGAGACTTGAAAGTTCAGCGTGCACCCAAGTGGCCCAATGTGAAGTTGGAATTGGTCGGCATAGGCATCAGGGACTTCAGCCATGGTTCCCCCTTTGAGTTGAGTTGATCTCGCAGGATGCTGAAAATGACCCCCAGCATCGTTCTCAGTCGTCCGTCTCCCGCAACGTACCCCAAGGGCACGCTTCAGTCGCCGAACTCCCTGCGGCCTTGCTGGGATGCCATTTTGAGCATCCTGCGGGAATAGTACTCTATCGTGCTACCGATAGTATTTCTGCAGTCTGCGTGTGAGCGATATTAGCCTTCACTCTAGGATTTGGTCAATGGAGTCGCACTGTATTCGTACCTGCTAGCCTCGGTATTTGTCTCTGATCGGCAACTTGGGTACACTGAGCCCGCTTCAACGGCGCGGCGGGCAATCGTAAGTGAGGAGGATGACATCGTGCAACAGACAAGGGGACGGCTGGGCATCGGTATCGTGCTCACGGTCAGTCTGCTGATGGGGGCGGGCTGCGGGGGTACAGGGAAAACGTTCTATCTGGATCTTCAGCAGAAACAAGCGGCGGCGCCATACATGGAGCCGGAACCGGTCAGGATCGTCATCGAACCGTTCGAGGATCGGCGACTGGACTGGAGCCGGCTCGGTCTGCGGACCCATTTGTGGGGCGGGGTGACCAACTTCAATGTAACGGGTGCGCGTCTCGGAGAGGTGATTGCCCAGGTCCTCGCAGATCGCCTGAAAGCGCGCGGATGGAAAGATCGGGCCTGGACGGTGCGGGTGGCTTCCAGCGGGGCCGTGACGAATCTGAACGATGCCGACATCGTCATCAGCGGGCAGGTGCTCGAACTTTCTGTCAATGCCAAGAGCCGGTTTTTCTCGACGGTGGTGACCACGAGCAGCAATCTGGTAATCGCCGCGAGGAACCTTGTCGACCAGAGCTCGACGACGAGAAGCATCGAGGGGGCACAACGTGAGACAGTGTTTTGGTTCAGCGAGGACGATGTGCAACAGTTACTGGCGTCGACTCTGAAGGACGATATCGATCGGTACCTCGTCGATACGATGATCGAGCGCAAGGCGTTGCGGCCGGCACGGTGATGCGCGGGGGGAAGAGATGACCCACCGTGCGTGAACGTCGTTGGGAAACGACGACCCCGCTGACTTTTGGGCAGGTGCTCGCTGTGGGCGAACGGCTGGCTGCGTTGGGGTTGAAGCCGGCAGTCCCTTCGAAGGACGTTATCTGTTACGTCGAGGAATGGACGGTCGAGTCTCCCGAGGATTTCGACCAGCTGGACGCGTGGTCTACCGAAGATGTGACCTTGATTCATGTCCGGGAGGGCTGGCAGGGCGATTTTTTTCTCCTGGCCGGGGCCTACCACACGGTCTACCAACGCTATCAGGATGTGGGGACCTACTGCTCGATCAGCCATCCCTGGCGCATTCGCGATCCGTTACGGCTGCACGATCCCCGCAGTATGCTCTGGCTGGGGTTTCGCCACGCCCATTCGTTTATCCGCGTACGGCTCCAAACACAAGAGGTCATCACTCCCGGTGAGACGCGTGGCGATACAGAACGGGCGCAATGGCTCGAGGAACGACGTACGGCGTTTCTCGAAGCGATCACGCTGCTGGAGCTTCCCATCGAGACATTGGTTGAGAAACAGCAGCTGGTGTTGCGACCGGTCGATCCCTCCGTTGCCTTCTTCTGCTCCTGGCCTGATGCCTTTGGGCCCTGTCAGTTTGAATATAATACGGCAGATGCCTACGAGTTCCTGGTGCCGGCCAGTAAATTGGCCGCGACCTCTGCACCGGGACCAACCGGCGTCCGGGCCTACCTGACAGGCTTCTCAGAGGACGCGCTCGGTGACTTTCAAGCGATTGAACCCACCGTCCGCTCCGTCTATCGCTGTTCGGTACATTGCCCGCTCGGCGACTTGCCGGAAATTCGATCGGCGATCGAACCAGACGGACGCCTCTACAGCACGCTCTGTGAATTTCAAACACAGGAATTGCTTCCAGACGAGGAGGATGCCTCCGCCATCATCGGGATTGTCGGCAACGAGACAGGATTTCACATTGAGGCTCGTCTGAACCGAGCCCCGCTGAGCGAAGATCTGATGGTTCCCTGGCTGGAGCGGGTGATTGGGTGTGCGGTGGTGTATGCCCCCCTCCCTCCTTTCGTCTAGCGGACAGCTGAAAACGATCCCCAACTGCGTTCTCGGATCGAAATAATCCTCAACGTACCCCAGAGGGTACGCCTCCGGTTATTTCTCTCCTGCGGCCTTGCTGGATGATCGTTTTGAGCTGTCCGCTTTCTCCTTCGATTGCCCAGCACACCGAGATTGGTGTCCTCCCCTCGAAAGCATCCTCAACGTACCCCACTCGGAGAACAAGCTGTCTTGGCAGCTTGGGGTGGGCGGGTGAGAAATGTTACGTCTCCGGTGCTTTCATCGGCTGCGGCCTTGCTGGACAAGCTTTTTGAGCATCCTGCGAGAGTATTCTCCTCTTTCGTCATACGTGTGGACCCTCGAAGTTCTCGCGTGTGAGCATAGTTATTCCGCAACCTGTTAGCCCTCTCTGCACCCCGGTCTTCCTAAAATCGATTATTGATTGAACAACCAGGGGGGATTCCGCACAGTGGGGGCATGAGTCCCCTGGTCAAGATTCAATCGGTTCTCGCCAAGCCGTTCATGCCGGCGGTGTTTTTTCTTTCGGGCGTGACGTATGACACTTTTACGCTCACTCGCATCGACCGACTGCAAGACAATCTGATTCTCCTCCTCTATCTCGTGGCCCTCGGTTTTCTCATCGTCCTCACTGGTCGTCTTGGGGCGGCGACGGAGTCGCCAGCGATCGAACCGCAAGGCTCAGCTTTCACTCGGTTCATGAAGAAGGTCCGGCCCTACTATCCGATGGCGATGCAATTTCTCCTGGGCGGGCTCTTCAGCGCCTATGCTGTGTTCTACTCGCGAAGCGCCACGCTTACACGCACCGGTGTGTTCTTGGGCGTGCTCGTGCTGCTGCTGGTCGCCAACGAATTCTTGCGGGACCGCCTCTCGAACCTGCGCCTGCTCGTCGCGCTGTACGCCCTGGCCTGCTTCAGTTTCTTTACGTTTTTCCTGCCCGTCATGATTGGAACGATCGGACCCTGGGTATTTCTGTTGGGAGCAGGACTGAGCGCGGGCGTGACGCTGCGCGTGGTGCAGCTGATCTATCGACGCAATCCTGATCGCTCGCGGATGGAAGCGGTGTTGGTCGGAGGGCCGGCCATCGCCCTCATCGGCATTCTCGTCGGGTTCTATTTCATGAACTGGATTCCACCAGTGCCGCTCTCGATGAAATTCGGCGGCATGTACCGCGAGGTCCAGAAGCAGGACGACCGGTTTGCGCTCAGTTTCGACCGTGAATGGTATCAGGTCTGGAAGCGCTCGCAGAGTCCCTTCCCAGCCAATGAGCCGATTTATTGTTTCACCGCCGTCTTTGCTCCGGTCTCGTTGAATACCACCGTCTACCACCATTGGTACTTCCGTAAAAACAGCGATAAGCCCTTTATCCATGCCGACAAGATTCCGATCAAGATTGCCGGGGGTCGTGAAGGTGGCTACCGCGCCTATACCTTCAAGCAACGGCTCGATCCGGGGGACTGGCGTGTAGACGTCGAAACCGAAGACGGCCGAGTGGTTGGGCAAGTATCTGTTGAGGTGGCTGAGCGGGGAGAGACAGAGCCTACGCCCAGAACGTTTCTGTATTAATCCAATGAAACGGCTTAGCGGCCTTAAATTACTTGAGGAGCGAGAGGGCAAAGGAGTGCCTGCGAACAAAGGCGCCCATGTACTGTTTAATATAAGGATTTTCCTGAACAAGGGTGATGAGGTTCTGCTGAACGAGACGCAGGCTGAGCACCTTCCAAAGGAGATGATACGAGTTGTCGATGGAGTGACATTGATCGATCGCACGATCGTACTGGGACGTCGCGAAGCGATGGCCGGAGTCGAGCATGCCTTGATGGGCATGAAAGTCGGTGGGTATCGGAAAGTGCGCGTCAGCCCTCATCTGACCTACCGAGATAAAGGCATTTCGGACCTTATTCCTCCTGACGCGGTGTTGATTTGTGATATCTGGTTGCGCGACATTGTGAGTGTCCTTCCCTATTGAAGCGTTGCCAGGTGTTATATGAGCTCTCGTATCTTAGGATCCTGTCCCTCCAGCCCCAACTGCGTTTCAACGCAAGCCCAGGACGAGGGGCATGCCATTGCGCCTTTTCGCTATCGGAAGTCTCGTGCTGAGGCGAAGGAGGCGTTGAAGGAGGCTCTCCGTTCCTTGCCACGCATGCAGCTTGTCGAGGAGGATGAGACCTATCTCCACTACGAGGCCACCAGCCTGTTGCTTCGCTTCGTCGACGATGTCGAGTTTTTGCTCGACGACGCGGCCAAGACCATCCACTTCCGCTCCGCCTCCCGCACCGGCTATGGTGATCTGGGAGTCAATCGAAAACGTATGGAGCAGGTGCGCTCGCTCGTAGCAGGGAAACTTTAGCCCGCATTATTCACGAAGACTTCTACTGCAACCGCCGATACGCCGCTGCGACAAGCCTGACGGCGGGCGGGCTCGCCGCTCGGTCGGTCAACATACTGTGTCAAGTATGCCTCCCTCCCTCGCTGCTCCGCGCGCCCGTCTCGCGTGGCGTCTCGGCGGTTTCGTCACGAACCCTCGTGAATAATGTGGGCAATCGCTATTTGGCAATTTCCTTTGGCATTGTGTGTCTCCTGCGTATGATGTCGAAAACAGGAGGTTGAACCATGGGGTTCAAACGAAAATCGTCGCGAGTGGAAATAGGCCGGGCCGGTCGCCTGCAGCGAGGGCCTCTCTCGGCGCCGTGCAAGGTTCTGGATGTGAGCGAAACAGGTGTCCGGATCGAAAGCCGTATGTTTGTGAAGAGCGGCGATGCGCTTCAACTCGTGATCGAGCTTGAGCAAGGGAGAACCTTGACTTGTGGGCTGGAAGTCGTCCACGTGCGTTCCCCTAAGTTCGGCTCGAAGATCACTTCGATCAGTCCGGAGGACCGGGAACGACTGGCCCATATCTTCGACGATCGTGTACAGACCAGCTTTTCCCGCCGGTAGGCGGGCTTGATCGTTTGGTCTGTCTGGTCTATTCGGTCTATCTTGTCTGTCTGGTTCATCTAGTTAGTTCCGTTCAACCAAATAGACGAGACAGACCGAATAGACCAGATAGACCTGGTTAATGCGCGGGGCTGGGTGGTTTCGGGCCAAGCCTGGTTGTGTGCTGGAAGACACATTTCGGGCAGGTGTAGTGGACGAATTGCTTGCCGCCGACGAGGCGCTTTTTCATCGCTACCCGGCACCAGGTGCAGAGGCGATCGGGAAGATCGGCTGAAGGCGGAATCTGGTTCGGGATATATGAAGTGACATTGGCCATGTGCGGCATTCTCTCCGACCGCTGAGAACCTTGTCAATCGGTCGAGTAGTCCCTGAACCGCCAGGTGTGGAGCCCCACGGCTTTACAGCCGTGGTCCCTTTTGTGTCTTCGGCGGAACCCGCCGAAGCGTGTCCCCCTTCGCCAAGGCTTCGGAGGACACCCGCTGCGCATTCCCCCCACAGCTTTACGGCTGTGGCTTCCTGCGTAGGCGGGTGAAAAAAAGTTTCTCCATCACCACTCATATGAAAATTTTCGTGGTATAGTCCGAAACAGCAGTCCATCATCACAGTTTTTTCACACTCCTAACAGAAAGGTGTATAACCTCTATGAGTAGCCCGATTGATTCCGAGACCGCAATCTTTCCACCCGAGTCCCCAGTAGCCGATTCCATTGCCCCCCAGGAGATGGTGGGTGAGGGAAAAGCGTGGGGACTCTGTACCGCTCTCGACCTTCAAGATTGTAACCCCGACCTGATCCGCAATGCCGACCATATCCGCCGCTATGTTGCTGAGCTGTGCGAGCTCATCGACATGAAACGCTTTGGCGAGTGCCAGGTCGTCGATTTTGGCTCAGGCCGCGTGGCCGGCTATTCCATGGTGCAGCTGATCTCAACCTCGTTGATCAGCGGCCATTTTGCGAACGATACGAACAACGCTTACCTCGACATTTTCAGCTGCAAGGGCTATGACCCTGCCGTTGTCGAGGCGTTCTCCAAAGATTTTTTCGGCGCGCGTCGCAGTACGACGACGGTCACGCTCCGTTATTAGAAAAAGACCGGGAGCCGCGGCATCGCGGCTCCCGGTATCGATTCGAACAGCCCTCGCCTTCCCACAAACTATGAATCCCACCACGGTCAAAGAGTTTTTTCAGCTTCTTCCAGGTCGGCTCGATTCAAATGCGGCCGAAGATCTTGATGCGGTCTATCAATTCGATCTGAGTGGCGCACAGGGAGGGCAGTATACTCTCACGATCCGGGAGGGAGCCTGTCAGATTGCAGAGGGGCTGCATGCAGACCCTCACGTTGTGCTCTCGATGACAGGAGAGGATTGCCTCAAGGTCCTAACGGGGCAGCTCAGCGGGCCAGCGGCCGCCATGACTGGACGTATCAAGGTCAGCGGGGACATTGGCTTGGCGATGCAACTGAAGGCGCTCTTTCCAACGGTAGGGTAACATCTCCGCAGCATGGCCGAGCGAGACTGGCGGGTCGAGCGAGACAAGCGGAGGGTTCGAGGTCCGAAGTTCGAGGTTTTCGGAACTTCGAACCCAGAACTTAGAACTTCGAATCGCGCGTTTCTCGCAAGTCTCGCCCTTCACGCGCCGCGGCTCTATCGACCAGCCGGCTCAGCCGGTATCCAATCGACATTTTCCGGTGTCTTGTCCGGGTGGCGGGAAAACCGCTCTTCTAAGATCACATAGACTGTGGGGATGAGAAAGAGCGTGAGGATCGTCGAGACGCTGAGCCCTCCGACGACTGCGCGTGCTAACGGGGCATTCGTTTCGCCGCCGGTTCCCCAGCCGATGGCCATAGGGAGCAGCCCTAATACGGTGGCGAGGGAGGTCATCAGAATGGGCCGGAGTCGTGTCTTTGCAGCGGTGACTGCCGCGTCGTGCAACTCCCGCCCTCGCCGACGCAGCACGTTCGTATAGTCGACAAGCAGGACGCCGTTCGAGACCACGATGCCCAGCATCATGATAATGCCCATCATCGACGTGGTGGAGAGGGTGGTATCGGTCAGGAAGAGGATGAGGATTACGCCGGGAAGGCCCATCGGGACCGAAAACATGATGATGAAGGGGTCGATCAGCGATTTGAACTGCGCGGCCATCACCATGTACACGAGGACCAGTGCCAGGGCTGTCGCAAACAACAGGCCCTCAAAGGTTTCCCGCTGTTGCTGAATCTGACCGGCCGACCGGATGCTGAAGCCGGAGGGGAGCTGGATCTTGGCAATGGCGGCTTCCAGGTCGGTGGCGACGGCGCCGAGGTCCCGATCCACCGGGTTGGCGGTCACATGGACCACCCGTTGAAAGTACTTGCGGTCGATCTTCACCGGTCCGGCATTGAGTTTAAGCGAGGCGACGTTTTTGAGGAGGACCGGCTCTCCAGTTCGCCCGGTCAAAATGATGTTCTCGATGTCCGTGAAGTCCTTTCGGTGTTCTTCCGCGAGCCAGGCGCTGATGTAGTATTCATTCCCATTCTGGGGGTCGGTGTAGATGATAGGGTCGGTGGGGCCGTTGCCATTGAGTGAGAAGAGCACGGAGTTGGCGACGTCCGCTTCACTGATGCCAAGGAGGGCGGCCTTCTCTCGATCTACCACCACGTTGACCTCGGGATAGTTCTCCTCGCGGCTGACTTCGATGTCGGCCAAACCCGGTATCTGGTGCATCACGCTTTCGACTTGCCGGATCACTTCCCGCGCTTTTTCGAAATCGTAGCCGTAAATCTCCACGTCGACGGATTTCTGCGACCCAAAGCTGGTAATTCGCTTGATGAGCCCTCCAGGATCGAAAAACATCGCGACGCCCGGAAAGAGTTTGAGGACTTTGGGCCTCACGTCGTTCATGATTTGCACTTGGTTTCTTTTCCGCTTGTCCGGCGTGACGAGATGGACGGAGATGCTTGAGGTATGGGGACCGGTATTCGGGTTGAACAGGGAGGAACGGCCCTGGGCCAACACGCCGGTACTGGAGACAATGGTTTCCAGTTCTTCAGCAGGGATTTGTGCCCGCAGTACCCGTTCGATTTCCGCTACTTGCTGCTCGGTTTTCTCCACTCGCTGACCGACCGGTCCGCGTAGGACGATGCGGAACTGGCTTTCATCCGATATCGGCAAAAACTCCGTACCGATTTTTGGCGCCAGCATGAGTGAGGCAGCGAAGATGAGCAGGACGCCGGCGATGAAACGCCAGCGATGGGCCAAGACCCAACGGAGGGACTGCTCGTAGCCCTTGTCCAGCGACTCGTACCGTTCGCGGCTCCAATCCATCAGGCGAACGAACCAGGCGGGCATCGAACGGTGAGACTCCTGTTCCGGCTTGAGGAATCTGTAGCAGAGCGCCGGGGTGACCGTGCGGGAGACGAAAAAGGAGGTAAACAGCGAGATTGCGATGGTGATGGTCAGGGGAATCAGGAGTAACCGGGCTATCCCGGCGACGAAGAAAATCGGGAGAAAGACGACGACGGTGGTGACCGTCGAAGCGAGAATGGGCATTGCCACTTCGCGGGCCGCTTCCAAGATCGCGTCCCAGCGGCGGGCCGTGGTATTGAGATGGCGTTGAATGTTCTCAAGTTCCACAATGGAGTCGTCGACGAGCCGGCCGATCCCAAGGGCCAAGCCTCCCAGGGTGAACACGTTCAGGGTTTGCCCTGAGAAGTACAGTACGATGAAGGTCACCATGATCGAGAGGGGAATGGCGACAGAAATGATCAGTGTGCTTGTAAAGTTGCGGAGAAAAATCAAGATGACCGCAGCCGCCAGCAGCGATCCATGCAGCGCCTGTTCGATGAGGTTGCTGATGGACTGGCGGATATAGACCGATTGGTCGAAAGATATGCCGACTTTTACGCTGGGCGGAATGCCGACCATCTTCGGCAGGGCCGTGCGCAGTGCATCGACCACCGCCACGGTGTTGGCGATGGGCTGCTTGTTTACCCGAAGATACACGGCCCTGGTTCCGTCCGTCCTGACGATATTGGTCTGAATGTCCGACGAATCGGTTACGGTTCCAACATCTCGTACGCGCACGGGGCTGCCCTGTTGGTTGACCTTCACGATCACGTCCTGAATCGGGTCGACGGAACGGAATTGATTATTGGTGAAGACGTTGTAGTCCAGATTGCCGGCCTTGATGTCGCCCGAGGGAAGGATGATGTTGGCGGCTTTCACGGATTTGACGACGTCGAGGATCGAGAGGCTCCGGGCGTTCAGCAGCGCCGGGTCGAGGTTGATATTGATTTGGCGGATCTTTCCGCCTTCCACGGTGGCGGCGGCGACGTTGGCGATCTGTTCGATCTGCGGGGCAATCGTATTGGCGGCCAGGTCGTAGAGAGCCCGTTCGTCGAGATCGTCACTGGAGACCGTCACGAGAGAGACGGGGATATTAGAGACATCGAATTTGACGATAAAGGGTTGCAGGATGCCAGGAGGGAGACTATTGAGAATTTGGGTGACGCGTTGCATCACCTCCATCTGGCCGACGTTAATGTCCGCGCCCCAGTTGAACCAGATCTGTACCGCCCCGATGCCCTGCTTGGCGAACGACTCGACATGCTCGACGTTCGACGCAGAACTGACGGCCTTCTCGATGGGATAGACGACACTCTGTTCGATGTCGAGCGGTGGGGCGCCTTTATAGATCACGCCGACGAAGGCGACGGGCACTTGAATCTGTGGAAAGAGATCCACCGGCAGCCGCTGGACGGAGGTGGCACCCAGGATCACCATGGCCAAGGACAGCATCAGGATGCCGATGCCGTTGCGAAGTGCGAGGAGGGTCAGCCACATAGCGGGATAGGTGAGGGGTTAGGGGTGAGGCGTAAGGGGCGAAAAATGATGGCTCGATGTGAGAGCTCTTGGATATTCGGTGTATTCATCCCTTCACCCCTTACCCCTCACTTCTCACCGGTTGGAGGGGTTGCGTCTGCACCGGTGTGCCGTCATGCACGAGGTCTTTCCCGGAGACGATCACCTGCTCCGACCCGTCCAAGCCTTTGGTGATCTCTACCCGGTTCTCGTCGCGGACTCCGATTTCCACCGGCACCCGCTGGGCCTTTTCTTCGCGCACAATGTAGACATATTGGGAGTCCTCTAATCGGCTTACGGCGTCGAGGGGAATCTGAATCGCGTTCCGATGGGCGCCGACCAGAACCTCTACTCGGGCGAACATGCCGCCCTTCAAGACATGATCTTTGTTGGGGAGATCCACCTCGATCGTCATCGTGCGGGTGGCCCGGTTCAGCGCTTGGACGATGCGGGTGACCGTGCCCTCGAAGGTGCGATTGGGATAAGCCTCGGCGCGAACTTCCGCCTTTTGGCCTACCTGGATGAGCGGGACGTCTTTTTCGACGACCTCGATCAGAATGCGGACGGTCTGGATCTCATGGAGGGTGAGAATCCCACGCGAGATGGTGGAGGTGCCAGCGGTTGTTCCGCTGACATAGGAACCGAGATCAAGGTTGCGTTCGGCCACGTAACCCGCGAAGGGCGCACGGATATACGAGTAGGCCAGGTTCGTCTCGGCCTGCGCCAGGGCAACCTCCATTTGCTGGACCTGCGCGCGGAGCGAGTCGAGCGCCGCCGCCGCTGCGTCGTACGCGACCTGGGCGTTATCCAGATCTTGCTGCGAGACAAATTGGTCTTTGATCAACGCCTGCATCCGATTGAGCGTGAGGGTGGTGTTGCGAACGCTGGCATCCTGCTGTGAGACTCGCGCTTTGGCTGCAGCCAGGTTTGCCTTGGCCTGGTCGACGGCATGCCGATAATCCGAGTGATCGATCTCGATCAGAAGCTGGTTGGCTTTGACCAGGTCTCCCTTATCGACATAGATTTTGGCAATGTAGCCGTTCACCCGTGAGAACAGATTGACCGATTGGTTGGGCATGATGTCGGCGGTATAGCTGAGTCGAATGTCGAGGTCCTGTTTCAGCGGCGCTACGGTGGCGACGGTGATGACGCGGGTTTTGCGGGCATCGGTCTTGGCGCCGCTGCTGAGGCGAAATACGACGAGGGC
>JAABQN010000005.1 GCA_011391455.1 Nitrospiraceae bacterium | reverse complement strand
TGGGCGCGCCGCGGCGAGCCGGAAGATTCAATATCTGCTCTGTCGCATCGGGCATCCCTTCCAACAACGACGTTCCGCCTGTAATCACCGCCCCTGCCCCCAGCACACCCTCATAGCCTGCGCGGGCAATCTCCCGGCGAACCAGTTCGAATATTTCTTCGACCCGCGGCTCAAGAATTTCGGCAATGTCACGGCGTGAAAACGTCCGTGCGGGGCGGTCCCCGACCGACGGAACCCCCACGGTTTCATGCCCATGCACCAATCCCGTTCTGGCAATCCCATGCTGCAGCTTGATCTTTTCAGCCTCGGTCTGAGAGGTCAGCAGCCCAATGGCGAGATCTTTCGTCAAGTTCTGTCCGCCGATCGGCAAGACTGCAGAATGCCGAATGCTCCCGTCGAAGAAAATTGCGAGGTCGGTCGTTCCACCTCCGAGATCGATCATCACGACACCCAGATCGCGCTCTTCCTGGCTGAGGACCGCCTCACTGGAGGCCAAGGGCTGCAATACGATATCCACAACATCGAGCCCCGCGCGATTCACACATTTGATGATGTTCTGCGCTGAAGTCACCGCGCCGGTAATCACATGGACGTTGACTTCAAGCCGGTTTCCGGACAGACCCAACGGCTCCCGCACCCCCTCTTGCCCATCCACCATGAACTCACGAGGCAGCACATGAAGAATCCGCCGTTCATGGGGGACGACTGCCAGGGTCCGCGCGCTTTCGATCGCACGCTGAATGTCTTCCCGCGACACCTCTGCCTTTTTGAGCGCCACAACCCCCTTGCAGTTCTCTGCAGAGATGTGGCTGCCGGCGATGCCGGTATAGACAGAATTGATCTGGACCGCCGCCATCAGCTCGGCTTCCTCCACCGCCTTCTTGATCGATTCCACAGTACTCTCGATATCGACCACGACGCCTTTGCGAAGCCCTCGCGATGGGCTGGATCCGACCCCGATGATGTTGAGCGCCCCCTCATCGGTAACTTCCGACACAATGGCGCAGATCTTGGTAGTCCCAATATCCAACCCAACAAGAATTTGATCACGCTTTGGCACAGCCCTCACACCCTTTCCCGCACAATGACACGGTTGTCATAACGCAAATCGATCTCGGTCACCTCGCGCTTCCGACCTTCGGAAGAGGCAGTTTTAAATGACGGCTTCACTTTCCGGAACCGCTCCCACTGATCGACCAGAGAGTCACCACCAAACTGAAATCGCACCCCACTGGCTGACGCCACCACATTCACCGGATTTGCGAGGTCCACTTCAACCCGCCCATCGAGGGTATTGGCGATAAGCTTGGCCAGCACGACCCCGGACTGAATCGCATTGCGAACACGGGCCTCGCCGCGCTGCATGGCCTGAGGCTCCAGCCCGATCAACAATGGCAGCGTCTCATCATCCTGCCGGCCCAACTTGGCTAGAAGATATCCGCTCTCATCGCTCAACCAATGGTCCGCGCCCATCCGAATAATGGCAGCCGGCGTACGTTCCAATACGGTGACATGCAACAGATGCGGCGGCCTACGTTCGATCGTCGCCTCCTTAATCCAGGCATGCGCCTGCACTCGCTCGGCAAGAAACGCTGTGCTGACTTGATGCAGCCCCACGCCGGGCTTCAAGACGAGCCGCTCCAACACTTCCGGCCTCGTCACATGGTGAATACCCTCGACTTCTATCTCGCGGATTTCCAGCCAGTCCTGCAGAACCGGTCCCATCTCTTGCGTAGCCGTAGTCAGACCCCAAGCCAACACTGCAAGGCCGACGATCCATTGTCCCACGCGCAACGCACGTCGCCACCGTGAGACGAGTTTTTCCCGACGCGCCTGTTGCCGATGGTCCAAAGCCTGGCTGGCACGCGCGCCCTTCCATTGGTTCACCCGAGGGCCAACATCACGAACCGCTTTCTTCCGCAAAAATACCTTCACGGCATGCTCCCATCCGCTGACGGACGGTCGAGGCGAGCTGCGCGAACAAGGGCCGACTCGAGAATCCGCTCGGTCAGCTCGTCATAGTCGATCTCGGCCTGTGCCGCGGCCATCGGCAATAAACTTGTTTCAGTCATGCCCGGCGCCGTATTAATCTCCAACACCACAGGACGGCCACGCGGGGTGATCCGGAAATCGACCCGAGCCGCACCTTCACAACCCAGCACCTCATAGGTACGCAGTGCCAACATCCGAATCTGCCTGCTTATCGTCGCAGTCAAGGGCGCAGGGCAGAGGTACTGAGTTTTCCCCTTTTCATACTTCGCTGAAAAATCGTAAAAACCGCCAGGCGCAACAATTTCCACGGCAGGAAGCACCAGCGGGGATGCATGCTGCCGCCCGATGATCGACACCGTGACCTCATGCCCAGGGATGTACGCCTCGACCATGGCATCCACGTCGTAGCGATGGGCCAAAGCCAGGGCGTCACGCCATTGCGCCGGCTTCCGCACGATAGTGACGCCGATCGTGGACCCTTGCGACGCGGGCTTCACCACGACGGGCCAGCGTAATTTTGCCCCCCGCATCGCAGTGCTGCGCGAAACTTCCTCTCCGCGCTTCACCACTGTGCCGTCCGGCACAGGAATGTGCGCAGAGACCAAGAGGGTTTTCGTCGTGACTTTGTGCATGCCGATCGCACTGGCTTGGATACCGGATCCGGTGTAGGGGACTCGCAGAGTTTCCAGAAACCCTTGGATCGAACCATCTTCTCCGCCCGGTCCGTGCAATGCGAGAAACGCCAGCTCGATCTTCTGGTCCTGCAAATCCCGAGAGAGCATCGGCCCCACATCAATGGTCACCGCGTTGTAGCCGCGACGGACCAGCGAACGATGGACGGCAGCGCCCGTCCGGAGCGAGACATCTCGTTCAGCCGATTGCCCGCCCATCAGCACTCCGATACGGGCGCGGGTCAGAAGAGGTCGTTTTGACAGCCGGGGCTCGCTCATTCCGCTAGGCCTCTCCCACAATTTTGAGTTCAAGATCTAATCGCACGCCCGCCAGCCGGCGAATAGCGCTGCGGACCTTCCCGATCAATGCCGTCACATCCGCCGCCCGCGCCTGCCCCCGATTCACCATGAAGTTGGCATGTTTCATCGAAACCTCCGCATCGCCGACGCGTGCACCCTTGAGGCCAACCGCCTCAATCAGCCGGCCGGCGGAATCGTTCGGAGGGTTCTTAAACACACAACCGGCACTCGGCAACGCGAGCGGTTGTGTGTCCCGCCGATAATGGAGGTAGTCCTTGACCACTCGCTCGATCTCAGATCGAACCCCCTGCTTCAACTGAATCCACACCCCGACGACGACGCCACGCGGCAACAAAGCCCGTCGATACTCGAACCTCACCTGGGTTGCTTCCACCTCCACGAGCTGGCCCTTCATGTTCACCATGCGAACAGCCTTGACCGAATCCTTCATTTCCCCGAGCTTCGTTCCGGCATTCATCACCACACACCCGGCCACAGTCCCGGGAATTCCCGCAGCCCATTCCAATCCCGCGAGGGAATGGCGAATGGCGTATCCAATCAATGTCGGCATCCCAACTCCCCCTTCGGCATAGAGCACGGACCCCGGTTCTTCCTTGATCCCCCGCAACCGCACCAGGCTCATGACGATGCCGCGGATTCCCCCGTCCCGGACTAATAAGTTTGTCCCGCCCAGGACAAACAACGGGATCTTGCGCCTGCGCGCCTGCTGAACGACCAGACAGACATCTTCAATATCAGCCGGTTCAACCACGACATCCGCCGGCCCTCCGATCTTGAACGAGGTGTATTCGCTCAACGGAGCCTGGAAGGATACGGATCCCCGGAGGCCCGCTACCGCAGCCCGGACATCTGCCTGCGTGAACTGCGCATGAGCTTTTGCACCTGTCGTGACACCTCGGACACCTCGCTTCATGACATCATCCGGCGGGGGTCAATCGGGCTAATAGCCCAACCCCCGTCTTCCAAATATCCCCCGCCCCTAATGTCATGACGAGATCTCCCGATTTCAGATGGGGCAATATCTGATCCACCAACTGCTCCTTGTGTTCCACAAAGGTCACAGACGGATGGCCGGCCGCACGAACAACGTCGGCCAATTTGGCTCCGGACACTCCGGGAATCGGCTGCTCCCCTGCCGCATAAATATCAGCTAAGAACAATACGTCTGATTGGTCAAACGACTTCGCAAAGTCCTCCAGCAAATCTCGCGTCCTGGTATAGCGATGCGGCTGAAATAGCACCACCAGCCGCCGGTCCTTCCAGCCTTGCTTCGCTGCGGCCAGGGTCGCCTTGATCTCAGTTGGATGATGCCCGTAATCGTCCACGACCATAATCCCATTGGCTTCCCCGCGCAGATGAAAGCGGCGCTCGACCCCGGCATAGGCCGCCAGCGCTTTTCTGATGAGATCCACCGGCACATCCAATTCGATTCCGATCGCAATCGCCACAAGCGCGTTGGAGACATTGTGCCGCCCTGGCACAGCCAGGCGGAACGGACCCAAATTGCGCCCACGGAACTGCGCCCGAAACTCAGCGCCCCATTGGTTCAAGCTGATCTCTGTCGCAAAGAAGTCAGGCGTGACGCCTTCACGCTCACTGAGCCCATAGGTCTGATAGCGTTTCACGATGTTTGGGAAGAGCGCCCTCAGCCGATCATCGTCGGCGCACAATACGGCCAACCCATAGAACGGCACCTTATTGATAAACTCGAGAAAGCACTCGTTGATGCGCTCCATGCTGCCATAGTGATCCAAATGTTCCCTGTCGAGATTCGTGACCGCGGCGATGGTCGGAGACAGACGGAGAAACGATCCGTCACTCTCATCGGCTTCCGCCACGAGGAGATCGCCTCGACCAAGGCGGGCATGACTTCCCAACGCATTCACTTTGCCACCGATCACCATCGTCGGATCCAACCCGCCCTGAGCCAGTACATTAGCGACCATCGAGGTCGTCGTGGTTTTTCCATGAGCGCCGGCAATGGCAACCCCGAATTTCAGCCGCATCAGTTCCGCAAGCATCTCGGCCCGGGGAATCACGGGAATCTGCTTCGCCTTGGCCACCACGACCTCGGGGTTCTGTGCCGACACGGCGGAGGAGATGACCACCACTTGGGCTTCACCCACATTCGACTCCTGATGGCCGACAAAGATGCGCCCCCCAAGTTCTTCCAATCTCCTCGTCGTATCAGAAGCCTGTAAATCCGAGCCTGTCACTTTGTACCCCAGCGTCAGCAGCACCTCGGCGATGCCGCTCATCCCCGATCCCCCGATTCCGACTAAGTGAATCTGTTGCGTCTTGCGAAACATCGGCGCGCGCCTTACTCCACCAACCGGTGGATACGACTGTGATTCCTGTCCACGTTGCCCAATGCCATTAGCTTCCTGCCGCTCCAACAGACCGGTTGACATCATGATGTCCTCCCATGAGTGCGTAACATTCGCGGACGATGACCTCGGCCGCGTCGATTTTCCGCAGAGAAAGACTGGCTTCTCCCATCGCTCGCAATCGCTCAGGATCCCCGAGAATACCCGCCACTGTGCGGGTCAACAGGGGGCCGGTGAGCACAGATTGCGAAAGCAGCACGGCAGCTCCGGCTGCTTCCATCACCTTGGCATTCTTCGTCTGGTGGTCGTAGATGGCAGACGGCAACGGAATGAGAATGGCCGGCTTTCCACAAGCCGTAAGCTCCGCTACCGTCATGGCTCCCGCTCTCGCCACCACAAGGTCCGCCTGCCGCAATGCGGCAGGCATGTCATAGATAAACGGCACGACTTGTTGCTCGAAGCCGGCGCGACGATAGGCCTCAGCCACCCGCGCATGATCGGACTCGCCGGTCTGATGGGTCACAGTGAGACGTGGCATCTGTGTCATCAGATCGGGTAATCCTTCCATCACCGCTGCATTCATCGCCTTCGCGCCCTGACTTCCCCCGAAAATCAGCAGATGCGGTGGTCCCGATTTCTCTCTGCTCTGTTGCATGCCGTCCATAAATGCTTTGCGAATTGGCGTCCCCACGACACGTACCTTGGAACGATCGAACGAGTCAGCCGCCGATTCGAATGCGAGAAAGACCCGCTGAGCAAACGGTCCCACCGCTTTGTTGGCTGCTCCGGGATTTGCATTCGGCTCAAGAATCACACGCACCACACCGGCCAACGCTGCAGCAAGCAACATCATCGGACTCGTATACCCGCCGACCCCGATCACTAAATCCGTCCGTCTGGCACGCAGAATTCTCAGGCACTGCCACAAACTGACCGGCGTGGCGCACAACCCCGTCAGCGCCCCGAACAGACCCTTGCCCATCACTGGCTGGGCACTGATCAAGGCCAGTTCGAATCCTTCGTGGGCAAGCACCTTCGACTCAAGTCCACGCGCCGTCCCCACGAAGAGGATCTGGGCCCTGGGATCGTACCGGAGAAACTCTCGCGCCAACGCTACAGCCGGATAGAGATGGCCACCGGTTCCTCCTGCTGCTATGACAATCGTCATCCGTGATTCAACCCATCGCGCCCACTTCGAGACCCGCCGGCATGCCGGTCGCGAGAAATACTGAGCAAGATCCCCACACCGATCAGACTGACCACCAGCGACGACCCTCCATAACTCACGAACGGCAAGGTGAGCCCTTTCGTCGGCAAGAGCCCCGTCACTACCGCTGCATTCACCAGCGCTTGGCTGCCGATCAACAGGGTAATGCCCATACCCAGATAGCGGCCAAACGGTACCCGCGCGCGCGCGGCGATTTGAAACCCGCGCCACACAAAAAATGCGAATAACAGGATGACCGCGGCGGTGCCGACGAGCCCCAGTTCTTCTCCGATCAGCGCCAAGACAAAATCTGTATGTGCCTCCGGGAGAAAATAGAGCTTCTGTTTGCCCTCGCCCAATCCCACCCCGAACGAACCGCCGCTGCCGAAGGACAAGAAGGACTGCGTGATTTGGAACCCGGCATCCGACGCATCCTTCCATGGAGCCAGAAAGGTCATAAGCCGTTGGCGTCGATAACTGGACCCAAGGACCAGTGCCAGCACGACCGGAATTGCACAAAGGCCTAAGGCCAAGAGGTGAGAAAGGCGCGCCCCGGCGAGAAAACACATCCCGACCGTCACCAGCCCAAGCACCACGACCGTCCCAAGATCCGGTTCCAGCAACACCAGTCCGCTCAACAGTCCGATCACGATCAGGGCCGGCAGAAGTCCGTTGCGGAACAGCGTGATCTTGTCCCCTTTTTTGGTCAGATATGCCGCCAGATAGATGACTGCCACGAGCTTGACCATCTCCGCCGGCTGCACCGAGATGAATCCCAACCGCAACCATCGCCGCGCCCCCTTGGCCGCCACGCCAAGCGACGGCACCAGCACCAAGATGAGCAGCAGAACGATGCAGGCCAACATCGGGATGGAGAGCTTCTTCCAGAACGTGTAATCGATACGCGACGTGAGGTGCATCAACAGCAAGCCGAACGCAAGCCAGGCGATCTGCCGCTTCAGAAAAAATCCGGGATCCTGAAACCTGTTGCCCGCCACAATGGCGCTCGCGCTGAACACCATGACCAGTCCCACCAACGCCAGGATCATGGTGACCGCTAGAAGCGTATGATCCGCCGCTACCCGTTGCTTGCCCGACCGTTGGCTGGTCTGGGACCATGGGAGCGCCAAAGTCCCCGCTGATCGATGCGCCATTGCTCAGAACCGCCCCTCCCTCGCTCTGCACGTCACGCCGGTATGGCATGTACCAATGCCTTGAATTGACGGCCACGGTCTTGATAGTCCGCAAACATGTCGAAGCTGGCACAAGCCGGGGATAACAACACGACGTCACCCGGCGATGCCCCCTGCGCAGCACAATCCACGGCCTCCCGCAAGGTGGCTGCCTCAGTCAGCGTGGCGACACCTTCCCAAGCCTGTCGCAACAGCGGCGCCGCTTCCCCTATCAGAATCACACGCGTGACCCGCCGACTGACCGCCTGAGCGAGTCGCGAAAAATCGCCACCCTTATCCCGCCCGCCGGCAATGAGCCAAATCGGTTGATCGATACTTTCCAACGCCTTGAGCGTGGCATCGACATTCGTTCCCTTCGAATCGTTGACAAATCGGACCCCCCGACGCTCGCGAACGATTTCAAGAGCATGCTCGAGTCCGGGAAATGTCGCGAGGACACGACGAATCACGTCGAGAGGGCAACCGCACAGCAGGGCATAGGTCGCAGCCGCCATGACGTTCTCTACGTTGTGGTTGCCGATGATGCGGATCTCACTTCGACGGCAGATCTCTTGTCGTACCCCGGTCACCGTCGTTACGATCCGGTCATCTTCCAGATAGGTTCCCCCGAACAAATCGCCGCCGAGCGTCGACGTGGTGGTAAACCCCAGGCGTTTCGCATGAATGCGATGTCGCAGCCCAGCCACACGGCTATCGTCAAGGTTGAACAGGGCAAAATCGGACGCAGTTTGATTCTCGAAGATCCGTTGTTTAGCCGCGATGTACTCGTCCAGTGACTCATACCGGTCCTGGTGATCGACCGTCACGTTGAGCAGAGCAGCAATCCAGGGATGGAACCGATCGATCGTTTCCAGCTGAAAACTGGAGACCTCGACGACGAGATAGTCGAACGGACTCGGCTTCCCTGCCTGACCGGCGCGAAGGTCTTCCACCGCTGCCTCGCTCAAAGCGGTGCCCAAATTCCCTCCGACAAACGCCCGCTTCCCGCTCTCGGCGAGAAACTTGCCAATCAAGGTCACAGTCGTGCTCTTGCCGTTGGTGCCCGTGATGGCAAGAAGCGGACTTCTGAAAAACTGAGAGGCCAGCTCCAATTCGCTGATCACCTTTACGCCGCGCCGACGCACTGCTTCGAGCGGAGCCAGCCGATAGGGCACTCCGGGGCTGATCACCACCAGATCCGCCCCGTCGAGCGACGACTCGTACCGCGCCCCGACGGTCACGCCGACGTGATCACGGTCGATGCCGCCGAGGACTGCCGCCAGCTCAGTCGATTCCTTCCGATCGGCCACCGTGACACGTGCTCCCGCCGCCTGGAGCAATCGGCAAGCCGCTACACCGCTTCTGGCAAGCCCCATGACCGTGACACGCGCTCCAGCCAATTCCACAGACACTTCTCCCACCATGCCGTCACCGAAGCTTTAAGGTACTCAGGCTCAGTAATGCCAACAAAATGGCAATGATCCACAAGCGCACCACAACCTTGGGCTCCTCCCATCCTTTCATCTCAAAGTGATGATGGATGGGCGCCATGAGAAAAATTCGTTTCCCGCGGGCCTTGAACGAGATCACCTGAAAAATGACTGAGACCGCTTCAATCACAAACACTCCGCCGACCATCAGAAGCAGCAGCTCGTGCTTGCTGATCACCGCAACCGTACCCAACGCCGCTCCCAGCGGAAGCGAGCCCACATCCCCCATGAATACGGAAGCCGGATAGGTGTTGAACCACAGAAATCCCAGACTTGCCCCCAGAATGGAGGCGGTGAACACCGCAAGTTCTCCTGCGCCTTCGATGTGCGGAATGAGCAGATAGTCCGACATGAGGCGATGGCCGGCGACATAAGCCACGATCGTATAGGCCAATGATGCGATCATGACCGGGCCAATCGCTAACCCATCGAGACCGTCGGTCAGGTTGACAGCATTAGAACTTCCGACAATGACGATTACAGCAAAGGCGACATACAGCCAGCCGAGATCCGGAACGAAATTCTTGAAAAACGGGATACTGAGCTTGGTCGTATAGCCAGGCAGAAAATAGAGGACCAATGCGATCGCCAAGGCCATCGCCACTTGCGCCGTGAGTTTCTGTCCCACCGACAATCCCTTTGATTGGGTCTTGATGAACTTGAGATAGTCGTCGGCAAATCCAATCGCCCCAAACCCCAGCATGGCGGCGAGCACAAGCCAGACATACGGCTTCCCGATATCGCTCCACAGAAGCGTCGAGAGGACCACCGCGAAGAGGATGAGAATCCCGCCCATGGTGGGCGTGCCGCTTTTCGCTAGGTGACTTTTGGGGCCGTCACCGCGAATCTGCTGGCCCAACTTAATGTCTTGTAATTTCTTGATCACCCAGGGGGCCAGCACAAAGGCGATCAAGAACGCCGTCACGGCCGCATAGATGATCCGAAAACTCAAATATCGAAAGACGTTCAGGAATGAATAATCCGTATGAAACGGATACAGCCAGTTATAGAGCATGCGTTCTTTACCTTAAATATGAGCCGGCCGATCGGACCAGCCCTTGAGTCGGATGGACGCCGACTCCTTACGATGCCTGCTTAATGACTGCCCTCATCCCCGTTAGAACTTGCACAACCTGTTCCATTTTCATCCCACGAGAGGCCTTCACCAACACCACGTCACCTTGCCGTACAATCTTCTTGAGGCGATCAGCCGCAGTAGACGCATCCATCACTTCATCTATCTGCGAACCTGCCATTCCACCCAGTCGGGCTCCCGCCGCGATATCCCGCCCCAACGTCCCGCAGACGATCAGTCTCGACAGCCCTTGCAGAGCCAGAAACTCTCCAACATCCCGGTGCAGCTTGGCTGTTTGAGAGCCAAGCTCTAACATGTCACCCAGCACGGCAATCCGTTCGCGCGCAGGGCTCCACTGGGCCAGCAATTGAAGCGCGGCTTTCATTGATGCAGGGTTGGCGTTGTAGCAATCGTTGATGATATGGACGCCGTGATGAGTCACCACCTGCGACCGCATCGCGGCGGGACGGAATCGACCCAGCCCTTGGGCGATCATCGACCCGGACAAGTTCAACGAGACGCCCACGGCTGCCGCAGCCAGCGCATTGGTAACGTTATGCGTGCCATGCACCTTGATTCGAACGGTCGTGGGACGGCTCTTTCCAGGGAGGTGCAAGCGAAAGGTCGTGCCTTGGCGCGCATCGGACATGATCCCGCTCGCACGGACATCGGCCATCTCCGACAATCCAAACGACATGACACGACACTGCGCACGCGCGGCAAGGTAGTCAAAGTAGGTATCGTCGGCGTTCAAAATTGCCGTGCCATCGGACGGAAGCATGTCCAACAATTCCGCCTTCGCCTGCGCCGATCCTTCCATGTTTCCGAAAAACTCGAGATGATCGGGGCCGATATTGGTGATCAGCCCAACCGTGGGTCTGACAATCTCACAGAGCCTGGTCGTCTGCCCCTGCTGATCCACCCCCATCTCAATGACGGCTGCCTGATGGCGAGCCGTCAGCCGAAACAGCGTGGAGGGCACGCCGATCCGATTATTGAAATTCCCCTCGGTCTTCAGCACAGACCACCGCTGAGCCAACACCGCCGCCACCATATCTTTCGTCGTCGTCTTGCCGTTGCTTCCGGTCACCGCCACCATGGGAATCGTGAACCGACTACGATAATGTGTCGCTAACTGCTGGTAGGCAAACAACGGATCGCGCACACCGAAGAGAAAGGGCGCAGACGGTCCCTCGATCCGGCGTACTGCTGCGGAGCGTGCAGGAAGGCGGTACTCATCGTGGACGATGGCTCCCGCTGCACCCTGCGCAAGTACGGCCGGCACAAACTCATGACCATCGAATCGATCGCCTCTGAGCGCGACAAAGAGATCGCCGCGGCGGACTGATCGGGAATCCGTGCTGATCTGTCTGATGCGACGCTTCCCCGATACCGTGTCCGGCCCTGCAAGTACTTTCACGCTGATGACTTCCCGTAACTCCTCGACCGTAAAAAGCCCCATTGCCCCCTCGCCTTGCGCAATCCCGACCGTGGCCTGGACTCTCATGCGCAATCCTGCAATTGCTGAATCGCTTCGCGTGCCACCTCACGGTCGTCAAAATGAAACTTCTTGGTACCGATGATTTGATAATCCTCATGCCCCTTGCCGGCGATGAGTACCATATCGTCTCGACGCGCCTCGTGGATCGCTGCGCCGATCGCCTCACGGCGATCCGGCACCATGTGATACTGCACATGATTGCGGCGCTCCAGCGCATCGCGCACGCCGATCTCAACCTCATGGAGGATCGCCATCGGATCCTCGGTTCGAGGGTTATCCGACGTCAGGATCACCACGTCGCTGTATTCCACGGCGGCACGACCCATCTTGGGCCGCTTCCCTCGATCCCGATCGCCACCGCAGCCGAACACGGTAATGATCCGCCCGGTCTTCAACGTCTGGGCGGCCGTCAGCAGACGGAGGAGCGCATCTTCTGTATGGGCATAATCGACGACGACGGTAAAATCTTGCCCGGAAGAGACCCGCTCGAAGCGACCAGGGACATTGGTAATCTGGGCGGCCGCTTCGCGGACCTGATCGGATGTCGCTCCACTATGCAATGCCACCCCAATCGCTCCCAATAAGTTATAGACGTTGTGCTCCCCGACCAACCGGCTCTCGACAGCAAACGATCCCGATGGAGTCGCCGCAGTAAAAGCGGTCCCGGCAAGCGAGAGACGCACTCGTTCCGCCTTGAGATCGGCCTGGCTCTTAATGGCATAACCCCAGACCGGCACGGGACAGGCTGCCCGGATCGCAACCCCTCTGGGATCGTCCAAATTGACAATCGCGCGCTTCCCGGTCTTCTGCCCTCCGGCCAATCCGGTAAAGAGCCGTAATTTTGCCGCAAAGTACTCGTCCATGGTGTGATGAAAGTCGAGGTGATCCTGCGTAAGGTTCGTGAAGACCGCCACGTCATACTCGCACCCCGCTGTCCGGTCTAACGCAAGCGCGTGGGACGATACTTCCATCACTGCATCGGTCAGTCCGCCCTCGACCATCTTCGCCAAGAGCGCTTGAAGATCGAGTGCGCCGGGCGTCGTGTGCGAGGCAGGAAACGTCTCCTGCCCGATCTGGTAACCCACCGTGCCGATCAATCCTACCTGCCGGCCGATCCCTTCCAGTAATGACTTGCAGAGGTATGTCGTCGTCGTCTTCCCATTCGTGCCGGTCACACCGATCATCTTAAGACGGGCGGAAGGATCTCCATGAAACCGGCTGCCGAGAAGACCGAGCGCCTTACGTGAATCAGCCACCTGCACAAACGGTAACGGCCCCGATGCCACGGTCGCCTGCGCGACCACCGCAACCGCGCCGGCCTTGATGGCCTGCTCGACAAATCTGTGGCCATCGACCCGCTCGCCCTTGACGGCGACAAAGAGACTCCCGGCCGTCACAGCCCGCGAATCGTCCGTGATCGCATGCACCGGGAGATTCACGTCGCCACGCTGCTCAAGAATCTCGGCCTGCCCGCGAAGCCCCGCGAGCAACTGCATGAGAGTGATGGGATTGCGCGCCATATTCCTTTAGTGGTCCTTCATCGCCAATGCGATTTTTACCGTGTCGTCTCTGGACACACCAAGATAGTTAAGCACCTGCTCCCCAACCAGCCGAAAAACCGGCGCAGCCACGGTCCCGCCCCAGGATTCGCCTTGAGGCTCATCCAGAATCACGATCATCGCCAGCCGAGGAGATTCCGCCGGTACGTACCCGACAAACGATCCAACAAACTGCGTGGAGGAATAGGCGCCGGTTCGCGAATCGATTTTTTGCGCGGTCCCGGTTTTACCTGCCACGCGAAAACCCGGGATAGCCGCCTTGCTTCCGGTCCCGTTCGTCACCACACCCTCCAGCACTGTTGTCATTGTCCTGGCCGTCTCCGGTGACACGACGCGCCGCTTCACTTGTGGTAGTACTTCCCTGAGTACGCGGCCTTTCTGGTCGCGCACTTCGGACACCACGTAGGGCTTCATCATGACACCTCCATTGGCGAGCGCCGCCACTGCCGATACCATCTGCAGCGGCGTCACCCCGATCTCTTGTCCTATCGAAATCGACGCCAGCGATCGGCGCCCCCAGTCTTTGGGCGCCTTCAACAGTCCGTTCACTTCGCCCGGCAAGTCGATCTCAGTGCGTTGACCGAATCCGAATACTTGAAGGTAGCGATAGAGCCGCTGCTCTCCGAGGGCCATCCCGACTTTAGCGACGCCGATATTGCTGGATTTCTGAATCGCCTCAGAGAACGTCATCCAGCCCAATTTGTCATGGTCATGAATCGTCGTATTTGCGATCACCATACGGCCGTTTTCACCAAAGACCATGGTGCTGGGTGTCATCACTTTTTCTTCAAGCGCTGCGGCTGCAACCACTATTTTCATGGTCGACCCAGGCTCATACGTATCCGTCAAAGCACGATTGCGCCACCGATCCGGCGTCAACGCGGCCACGACATTCGGGTCGAATCGTGGACTGACGGCCATCGCGAGAATCGCACCAGATTGCGGCTCCATGACGATGATCGTCCCGGACTTGGCATGAGTATGGGTGACGGCCTCTTCGAGTTCTTTTTCTGCAATATATTGAATGACCTCATCGACGGTCAGCGTAAGGGCATGTCCCGGCGTCGGCGCTTGCTCCGCCACACCCTTGGGAAACACCGTTCGGCCTAACGCATCCCGCTGCAACACGGTGACTCGCTTTTCTCCATGCAGATGCGAATCGTATCGGCGCTCGAGTCCCTCAAGTCCCTGCCCGTCCATTCCGGAAAATCCGAGGACATGGGCCAGTAACGGGCCCTTGGGATAAAACCGCCGTCCCTCCATCACCACGCCGATGCCGTCCAACGACAATTGTTCAAGCCGACGGCCCTGCTCAGGATCAACCTTTCGTGCCAACCACACGAAGCTCTTGTCTTGCCGAAGCTTTCTCTCAAGCTCATCGCTTCGCATATGGAGCACCGGAGAGAGGTGGCGGGCGACAATCGACGGGCTCTCCAGTGACGTCGGGACCCCGAACACGGATGGCACCTCCATGTTCATGGCAAGCACTTTGCCGTGCCGATCCGATACCATGCCTCTGGCTCCTTCGAAGGACACAGTCTTTTGATGTTGCCGATCGGCCTTGGCCGTGAGTTCTGCAGCTTGAAGCACTTGGAGCGTGACCAGCCGGAATAGAATGATGCCGAACCCGCAGAAGAGCAGGAACAGCATCAGATAGCGACGACTGCGAGAGGGACCGGAAGTCACTCGTTCCTCCTCACGGTTGAATCATGTCTCGCCAGACGGACTTGCACTATGGGTGGGATTACCGGGCCCGGAGTTTCTTCCTGCTGATGCACCATCAGCACTTGCCCCTGCTGTGGCGGAATGAGTCCCAACTTTTCCGTCGCCACTTTCGCGATTCGCTCGGGGGCTGTCAGCGCGGAAAACTTCACTTGCAATTGGTCCCGCTCTCGCTCCAGCAACACTTTCTGGGTTTTCAATCGTTCGATCTGATAGCCCACCCGAACGACATCGACGCGTTCCCACACAAACATGAAGACCAGCAACACGCCGGCCACAATCGTCAACATCTTCATGAGTGACCCTCCTTGGAGACCCGCTGGGCAGCCCGCAACTTGGCACTGCGGGAGCGGGGATTCCGGTCTGATTCTTCACTGGTAGAAACCTGCGGCTTCTTGGTGAGCACCACCAATGCAGGATCCTCCTTGCCGGAGAGCGCCCGAAACGTATGCTTCACAATCCGATCTTCGAGCGAATGGAATGAAATCACACAGAGCCGACCGCCGGGAGACAACACATCCGCCGCATCGCACAAGGCCGGTTCGAGGCAATCAAGCTCCTGATTCACTGAAATGCGAAGGGCTTGGAAGGTGCGGGTAGCACAGTGGAGCCGGCCATGCCGATAATTTGCAGGGACAGCCCCCTCGATCACGGATACCAACTCCTTCGTTGTCCCTAACGGATGGCGTTCACGCGCGCGGACGATGGCACGAGCAATTCGCCGGGAAAACCGTTCTTCACCGAACTGAAAAATCGCGTCGGCCAACTGCACTTCCGGCCACCGATTGATCAGATCAGCTGCGGTCCCGCCTATGGATTGATCCATGCGCATGTCGAGAGGCCCATCCTGTTGAAAACTGAATCCGCGCGCCGGTTCATCGAGTTGAGGCGAGGACACGCCAAGGTCAAAAACAATTCCGTCGACCTGCGCCAATCCCTGCGCCGATAGATGTTGTTTCAATTCCATGAAATGACCATGAATCAGAATTGCGCGAGCGCCGAACCGCGAGAGCCTTTGCCGACTAGCTTCAATAGCCGATCTGTCCCGGTCGAGGCCAACGAGCCTCCCATCAGGGCCGCTTCCCTCAAGCAGTTTTTCAGCATGCCCACTGTATCCCACCGTACAATCAAGGAAGATCTTCCGCCCATCACCCAGAAGCCAATACAGCACCTCTGAGGACATGACAGGGGAATGCCGATCATCCATAGATTAGAACTATCCAGACTCACCCACTTTCTCCCACGTTTGGCGCAGTATACACCCACTCAAAGACTTGTCAATAGCAAATTCATGGACTTATGAGACTCTTCTTACTGCTCGCTTGATCCTTGTCCTAATGACAAAGTATCTTGAGTTTTTGAAGGTGCCGGCAGCTGATACCGCTGTCCAAGAGAGGGTGTCGCAATACAAAGCAGGCTGGTTTGATTGCATTTTTCTGGTTTCAGGGGGAGAATGTGGCTATGCAAATCAGGCAACATCTCTTCCTAATTATGACCATCACATTCGGCTGGCTCCTCCCCGATCTTGCCCAATCCGCCTCAACCATTTACTACTGTCCCGATCGCAAGTCTGACCAGCAATATTCAGCTAGGCCGGCGCCAGGCTGCGTACCTCTCGTCGATGAGAAGCAGCCAAACCAGGGCGACGATTCGCTGCAGCCTCAGCGCGAACCAACAGATTTCAAAATCGAAAACCTCCAAAGTGATGTGTCCGCTTTCCTCAGCCGATACCACCAACTTCTTGAATGCTGCAAGACAGACGTCTCCGAGCTTCAACGAATCGACGAGGTAGGCGATGAGGTGGGCGATCTGCTCAAGTCCACGCAGGCCAAGCTCTCCAATCACTCGATGGCATCCCGCGGCATCATGCTGCGGGAAATGATCCTGCCAGTGGCGAAGGCCCGATCGGACATCAAAAAGCTGCGCGCCACTCTCAATCGCATTGGCACCATTAGCAACGCCCGCGAATCCGGCGACTTTGAAGAGTCCGGACGAGCCGCTCAGGCTATTCGCGAGATGGAGGAATCCATTGAGCGAGATATCCGCGCACCAAAGCTGTCGACAGGACCAAAAACTGGCGCCAGTATCGGCAGTGCACCAGCGGCAGGGCCGAGTATCGGAAAAACTCCAAAGACCGGCAACACCATTGGAGGGGAAGGCGTAACCGGACAAGATATCGGAGCCTCCACCCGCCATAGCCACGAGATCGGCGCATCCGGGCCGACCGGCTTCGCCATCGGCGGGACGGGTCGCGCCGGACCTTCGATCGGAGAGTCGACATTCAACAGTGAGTCGTCTTCGGCGGTTAGCTCTTCACTGCAACGTTCTACCGTGGGATCTAGCCTGTCTGATTCGACGGTGGGATCGAGCTTCGGCGGTTCCGGGGTAGGCTCAAGCCTCGGTGACTCGAGTGTCGGTTCAACAATTCAAGAACGCGGCACCAGCCCGCAGCGCTGATCTCCCTCACTGGCTCTGAAGCGCGGTCGGTACCGATTCCCATGTTTCTCCACGATTCTTACTCCTATACAAACCACTCCCGTTCGTACCAGCATAGAACATGGCCGGATCGGTCGGGCTCTGCACGAGCGATCGGATATTGAGCGTCGCAAGACCCGTATTCAGCGTGCCCCACGTCTCTCCACCATCTTCGCTCCGGTGGACGCCTTCTCGACCGCCCAGATAAATGACACCCTTCTTCGTACGATCCAGGATCATCGAAAACAACATCTGGTCTTGCAGGGACTGTCCGATCCGTACCCACGCCTTCCCACCATCCATCGTCTTGTACAGTCCCGTCAACGTGGAAGCGTACACCGTATCCGGCTCAAACGGATCGACCAGCACCGACGTTACGCTGAGCGCGCGTGACGACTTAATAATGTCCGGAGACACGAGGCCATTATTCACCTTCTCCCAATGGCCGGCCTCGTCGATCGATTTATACACTCCGCCGCTCGTACCCGCATATAAGATCGCCGGTCTCGTCGGATCCATACCCAGCGTGACCACCATCAACACTTCCTTCATCCCTTCCATTTTCTTCACCCAATGCTCGCCGCCGTCTTTCGTCTCAGACACACCCATCGTTGTGGCGATAAAGATATGATTGCTGTCCATCGGATCGAAGAGGAATTGATTGACCACCGAGGAGATCGTCGCATCGTCCAACCCTGAGCGCATCGAAGCCCAGCGCTGCCCGCCATCATGGCTCTTAAAGACCGCATCACCTTTCGTGCCAGCATACACAGTGGCCGGGTAGGCCGGATCGACTGCCATGGAAATAACACGCGAATGGCTCATGCCCCGTGACAAATTCGCCCAGATCTGGCCTCCATCGCGTGTCTTATAGATGTAATCGTTCGTCGCGACGTAGATGATGTCAGGATTCTTCGGATTGAGCTGAATGACGACGATGGGATCGCCGCGATTACAGCCAACGAGGGGAAGGCCGAAGAGGAGCAGCAATAGGAAGGCGAGTCGTTTCATGAATCCAGCTTGAGGCGATGTGCGATGAATGATCCTTCCAAGCTCGCTCGTTCTCGTTTTTCAGTATGGCGCCCATGATCGGTTTGACTGCGCGCGTCGAACGAGCACCTTCTGAGCGTGCGCGTTCCGCGAGCAAGGGACCGACATGGGCGTCATACGTTCCTGTTTCAGCATCCTGCACTAGCGGTAGTTGGTGAACTGCAAATCAATTCCAAAATCCTGCCCCCTGAGAAACGCCATGGCCGCTTGAAGATCATCCTTGCTCTTACTCAGCACGCGCACCTGCTCGCCTTGAATCTGCGCTTGCACTTTCAACTTCGACTCCTTGATAGCCTTCGTCACCTCTTTCGCCTTGTCCGCTGCGATCCCGCTTTGAATCTTCGCCACCTGTCGCACTGTCCCACTCAGCGCCGGCTCCACAGTCCCGTAGGTGAACGCCTTCAGCGAGACCCCGCGCTTCACGCACTTGGTCTTAATGATGTCATTCACCGCGTTGAGCTTATACTCATCGTCGGAGATCAGGGACAGTTCCTTCTCTTTCTCCTTCAACGTGATCTCCGTCTTCGAGTCCTTGAAATCAAAGCGCTGTTTGATCTCCTTCGTCGCCTGATCGACGACATTCTTCATCTCTTGCATGTCCACTTCCGAAACCACATCGAACGAAAATTGCTCAGCCACAATCCCCTCCTCTTCTAACTTTAACCAGTCTCGTCTCTACAGCATGGCAACCTGATTGACCTTCAAATGCACTTGTCGAATGAGATCCTTCAAACTCCGCTAGCTTTCCCTGGGAAGGGTACCCATGTTGGTCTACGTGCGGCCGTCGAACGAGGCCCTTCCGAGGGCGCGCGTTCCGGGAGCACAGGACCAACGTGGGTGCCATTCCCATCTTTGTATCGTGCGCGTTCTGCGAGCAAGAAGGGCACCTGGCCGCTCCCGCCACCCCTAGCAGCAGCCCCCGCCGGGCAACTGCATTCGCTGCTCCTCATCATGACGAATCGTCGTCTGCATTCTTCCCGGAGAACTTCCTCCAGCCATCACCACCACTTCACTGCTAGTAAATGGGCGCTTCAAGATCACATAGCCATACCACTGCCTGATACTATCACCCAAGACGATCACCGCGAGCAATGCCACCACCGCCACCAACCCAGCATCCAGGTACAACGCAAAGGCCTGCCCGCTGTCGGCAAGGGACGAAGCCTTGCTCACAAACATGCCGAACATCTCATAGGATCCCATCAACGTGATCGTGCCGACAAACAACATCGGCAACGCTGTGATCCACAGATACTGCGCCTTCCGCATCTTGATAAGCACCGTCGTGCCGATACAGAGGGCCAAGGTGCCGAGCAACTGATTCGCTGCACCGAACATCGGCCAGAGCGTCGAAATGCTGCCGGCGCCGATGAGATAGCCCCAGGCTCCCACGATCAGCCCGCTGCTCACCACCACGCCAGGCCACCAATTCATCCGCCGCAACGGAGGGTAGAAACGCCCACCCATCTCCTGGATGAGATAGCGTCCCACTCGCGTGCCTGTATCGATCGTCGTCAAAATAAACAAGGCCTCGAATACCAGCGCAAACTGATACCAATAGGCCATCAACCCGGCCATACCAGGGAGCGCGGAAAAAATGGACGCCATGCCGACTGCCAGCGACACGGCTCCGCCGGGCCGTCCCGCCACATCCGTCTCGACGAAGTGCGAGAGTTCCTGAATCCGCGAGACGGGAAAGCCCATCGCAGCCAGCGCATCAGGCGAAAGCATCGTGTTGATCGCCAAGTAATCGCCGGGAATCAACACTGAGGCCGCAATCAAAGCCATCACGCCGACAAAGCTTTCCAACAACATCGCCCCATAGCCGACCGTGGCCTGGGATTCCTGCTCGATCATCTTCGGCGTAGTCCCGGAAGAGACCAGCGAATGAAAGCCCGACACGGCTCCGCAGGCAATGGTAATAAAAAGAAAGGGGAAAAGCGTACCGGGAATAATCGGTCCGCCTCCGCTTGTGAATATCGTGACACGCGGCATCTCGATCGTCGGCGCCATGAGAATTACACCCACTCCCAGCAATACCACCACCCCGAGCTTCATGAAAGTAGAGAGATAGCCCCTCGGCACGAGCAACATCCAGCCAGGCAAGACAGAAGCAAGAAAGCCGTAGCCGGCCAATGCCCAGACCAAGGTCACCCGTTCAAGCTCGAACCAGCCCGCAACCGAAGACTGCGCGACCACTCGCCCAAGAATCACAACCGCAACTAACAGCACGACACCGAGCAGGGAGACTTCCGCCACCTGGCCAGGCCGAAACCGTTGAAGATAGAACCCCATGAGTAAGCCGATGGGAATCGTCATCGCAATCGTGAAGGTGCCCCAGGCATTGAGATAGAGCGCATTCACAACGGCAAAGCCAAGCCCGGCCAGCGCCACAATTACGATAAAGAGCACTGCCACCGCCGTCGCCGTGCCAGTGACCAGGCCCAGTTCATCGCGCGCAATTTCAGGCAGCGACCGGCCATTGCGCCGCATCGACGCCACCAGAATAATGAAGTCCTGCACCGCCCCCGCCAGCACCGCACCAATCACCAGCCAGAGAAAGCCGGGCAAGAATCCAAACTGCGCCGCCAACACCGGCCCAAGCAACGGCCCAGCCCCGGCAATCGCCGCGAAGTGATGGCCGAACATCACATATTTATTGGTGGGATGAAAATTAACGCCATCATTTAACCGCACCGCCGGCGTCACACGCTGATCGTTCAGTTCCACAACACGCCGTGAAATCCAGCGACCATAGAAGCGAAACGCGAGCACATAAATACAAGCTGCCGCCACGACCAGCCAAAGGCCATTCACCTTTTCCTGTGGATTGACGAAACCGACAACAAAGGCGAGGGAGACAGCACCAAGAATTGCGAGTGCTACCCAGAGCAGAGCCAACGCCGATTTCATGCGCGGCATCCTAGCATAAACGGACGGAAGGACACCCTATCAGTCCTTTGCTCCCGGAGCAGAAGAGGGTGATGGAGCCTGATGATCTTCTGTGCTCGCGCAACGCGCGGCCTCCGAAGGCCCTCGTTGGACGCGCGCAGTCAAGGGCATACCTGGGTCACTCCCGCTGGGAGGGACGACGAGCAAGCTTGGAATGAGCATTTGCATACTGACTTGACCTGCGATTTCAGAGTTGAAACGCTCGTGATGGACGACGAATCAAGGGAGGAGCTGGAGCAGTACATCTGCCAACGGGTGGAGGAGAAGTTGATCGAGATTCATGCACGTCGAACAGCTCAACCACGCAATCAAGAAGTGGACAGAGATTTCTGAATGGCAGGAGCGAACTAGGAGTGAGCTAAATGGTGGGAGGCTTGGTTCATACACACAGATGAAGTTCGCTGGGCATGTCTACGACTGATATAGGCACACCACACACACAAGAGGCCACCGAGCACCATGATAGCTGCCCAAACTCCCCCTACTGCTGCCCACGAGAACATGAATAGTTCGTACAGCATGGAGTGTGCCCCTCAAAATTGTCTCAGATGCCGCTCCGGCTATGATTACACCACCCAAAGTCAGTTGCGTCCAGCCCTACCGAAGCGTCAGAGAGATCCTGCGGAAGCATTCCATGAAACGCGGCTGCCCCGAACAGCCAGAGCCCTTTCACTTTTCCAGTTGGATTGACAAAACCGACAACAAAGGCAAGCGCAACCGAACCAAGAACGGCGAGGAAACCCCAAAGCACCAGCTTTAACGCCGACACGCGCGGCATCCTAGCACAAACTGGGAAGGGGGCAACCTAGTCGATCTCTTGTGCTCGCGCAACGCGCGGCCTAAGAAGGCCCTCGTTGGACGCGCGCAGTGAGAGATCACCAGGCCGCCACCTATAGGAACGGTAACAAGCTAATTTGGAAGGAGAATTTTATACTGAATTGACCTGCAGCTTACAAAACCGCAGGTCAATTGGCTTTCCCTTGCAGCTCTGATAGCTTATCGGCCCATGAAAAAAGGCTCCTTCCAAGACAACATTGAGAAGATCGTGAGGCTACTGCCTCGACCAATGATGAATGGGAAGTTGATAGCCAAATCGAGAAACTTTGGGTTGCTCGTGGAGGAATACGGCGAAGAGGACGGTATTGTCGTCTTGAACAAGATCACCCATCATGGGGGCAAGATCCCGTACGACAGCATCCGAAAATGGCAAGAGCCGGATATGGTCATCCTTTCTGCGCAAGTGAACGTCGGCAAAGATGGGCTCTTCGAACTGAATCAGTTTCTCGATGGGCCTGAGACTGAAATGATGTCCGAAGAGGAAGAGATTCTCCCTGAGCGCCTGAACTTTGTTGAGACCGCACTGCGTCAATGCCCGAGAGAGCACATCCCAGTCCTCAAGGAACTTCTGATAAGGGGGACCATGGAGCGGGGAGAGATAGATGGCTTCTGTGCTACCAATGGCATTCCAATGGGTCATAAATTTTTTCGAGATTAAGTGGCACCTCTTTCCTCGACGTTGGGGAAAGGCACAAGGTATGGATCAAACCTGTCTTTGTTCCGGTATTGGAAAAGCTACTTCTCCGACCGAAAGTTGATACCGCCATCACGGCTTCCCAACCTCCTCAATCGTCGGAAACATCCTGACATCCATCTGCTACCAGAACAGGCAAGCCCAGCCCGATCCATCAAGAGAATGGTTCTTCTGATTCGTCAGTTTTTCATTGAGTTAGCTCGTCGTGGGTCGTGTCAGATTGGGCTGAGTCGAGTTTGTAAACCGCAGGTCATGGGCTAATCCTCACAAGCCTCTTCGGCCTTTACGGAGCCATCCTGATATGCACACGATAGCTGATTCGAATTGCTGATTCATTTTCAGACTTTCCATGCTGTTGAA
>JAABQN010000044.1 GCA_011391455.1 Nitrospiraceae bacterium | reverse complement strand
ACCACACGCCCCGAAGAGGAGTCGAAGTCGCCCCCTTCAGAATTCGTCACGCGCTCGTCCGTCGACATAGCGGCAGCCTCTACCCGTTTGGCCAATTCAATCTGCTGTTCCGTATTTAGTCTGATCGGATCATAGAGATCGAAATCCGGTATCTCTCCCGCCATCTGATCCGCCGCGGGCAAGCCGGATACCGGATCTTCCACGACGGCCTTCGCCAGGGTACAGGTCTCGGCGACAAGTTGATCCAAGGACTCTGCCGAAAAATCAGATGTGGAGGTGCTGGCGGAACGTTTTCCGACAAACACGCGCAAGCCGAGACGTTTCTCCCGCGCTTTTGTGAGGCGATCGACCGCGCCCAACCTGACTTGCACCGAAAAGGTTTCTCCATCGGCGATAATGATATCCGCTTCCGTCGCCCCGCCACGCTTCGCCTTGGCCAAGAGGTCCAAGGCAAGCTGGCTATATCCATCACGCTGTTGTATCTGCTGATTCATCGCTGCGTCCCGCCCACGGTGATTTCATCGATTCGAATGGTCGGCAAACCGACGCCCACGGGAACAGACTGTCCTTCTTTGCCGCAAGTACCGATGCCCTCATCGAGCTTGAGATCGTGCCCGACCATTGAGACTTTGGTGAGGATCTCCGGTCCGCTGCCGATCAATGTTGCTCCCTTGACCGGTCTCGTTATCTTCCCCCCCTCGATCAAGTAGGCCTCGCTGGCTGAAAATACAAATTTACCGTTGGTGATATCCACCTGCCCGCCGCCGAATGACACAGCATAGAGTCCGCGATCCACCGAGCGAATGATCTCCTCAGGGTCCGATGTCCCAGCCAGCATAAATGTATTGGTCATACGCGGCAGTACCACGCTTTGATAACTTTCTCGCCTGCCATTACCAGTCAGGGGAATCCCCATCAGACGCGCGTTCAATTTGTCGGTGATATAGCCACGGAGAATTCCGCGCTCGATGAGCACCATACGACCGGTTGGAGTTCCTTCATCGTCCATGTTGAGCGAGCCACGCCGGCCAGGCAAGGTACCATCATCGACGATGGTACAGACGTCGGACGCCACCCGTTTCCCAAGAAGATTTGAAAATGCTGAGGTTTTCTTGCGGTTGAAGTCCGCCTCGAGACCATGGCCAATGGCTTCATGCAACAAAATCCCCGGCCAGCCTCCACCCAACACGACCGGCATGACACCGGCCGGCGCTTCGACGGCAGACAAGTTGAGGATGGCTTCACGCGCCGCTTCACGCGCAAACCGCAGATACCGGCCGCCCTCGTGATAAAACTCGAACCCGACACGGCCCCCTCCGCCAAACGAACCGGCTTGGCGTTGGCCGTTCTCTTCAGCAATACAGGTAACTTGCAGCCTCGACAGCGGTTGCACGTCGCCTATCAACGTGCCGTCTGAGGTGGCGACCATCACCACCTTATATTCCGTGTTAAACGAGGCCATGACATTCTTGATGCGTGGGTCGGACCGGCGCGCTTCGGCATCAATCGCGTTCAATAAAGCCACGCGCTCCGCCGTGGCGACTTCGGCCTGAGCCCGATCGACCGGATAGAGATCTCTGCTGGGGCGCTGATGAACGGGAACCGGAACCGCATGGGCTCCACCAGGTGAGTTGGCTATGTACCTGGCCGTATCTGCCGCGAGTTCGAGATCCTTCTTCGTCAGCTCATCGGAATAGGCAAAACCAGTTTTTTCGCCTGCCGTTGCTCGCACCCCCACACCCTGCGACACACTCTTCGTCGCACGTTTGACGAGGGACTCCTCCATCGAGACGGATTCGGACACACAGGACTCAAAATAGAGATCGGCATAGTCGACATCGCGAACCTTGACCCGACCGAGTGCCCCAAGCACCTCGCCTTCGGTCAGACCAAAGGACTTCAACTGAACAAGATCACCCATGGTTTGCAAATCCTCATGACGGTTGGCAGACGAATAGACGGGGAAGTATAGCCGATCACTTTCCGCAGGCGCAATGACAATTCATCCAACTTGTCGCTTTTACAGGACTTTTACGAAAATTTATTTGACAATCTTCCCCCTCGCCAGTAGACTTTGCTCGCCTACCGTACAATCTTGCGCAAAGGGATATTCATCAACAGCACAGATATGGACACCAAAGACTCATCGACCCTGGACCAGCTATCCGACGAAGAGCTCACCATAAAACTCGATCCCGGCCTCTTACCCAAGCATGTTGCCATCATCATGGATGGCAATGGCCGCTGGGCAGAACTGCGAAGCCTCCCCCGCATTGCCGGTCATCGCGAAGGAATCAAGTCCGTCCGGGAAATAATTACAGTCTGCTTGGAACTGGGCATCCACGCCCTGACCATTTACGCGTTTTCACAGGAAAATTGGAATCGTCCCGTTCAGGAAATCTCTTCGCTCATGGGCTTGCTCGAATATTACCTTTCGACGGAACGAACAAAGCTCATTGAACAGGGTGTTCGGGTGCGGACAATCGGCAGACTCGACTCCCTCCCGACCTCCGCCCGCCAATGGGTCCAGGCCACTGAACAGGAAACCGCCCATCTCGACAGACTACATCTCACACTCGCCCTCAGCTATGGTGGCCGCACTGAGATCGTGGACGCGGTGCGTGAACTCCTTCATGAGGTACAAGACGGAAAACTGCAACCGGACGACGTGGATGAGTCGCGGATCCAGCAATATCTCTATACCCATGAACTGCCCGATCCCGACTTATTGATTCGCACCAGCGGCGAATCGCGAATTAGCAACTTTCTTCTCTGGCAGCTCGCCTACACCGAGCTCTATTTCACTCCGACGCTGTGGCCAGACTTCCGTCGCCGAGAACTCTTGCTGGCCTTGCTGGAATACCAGCGGCGTGAGCGGCGATTCGGTCGTGTCCTCAGCGCCATTTCGTCATAAGTGATCGGCCTCAATCTCCCCATGCAGGAAGACAAAACCGCTGGCCAACAGCAGGCTGAATCGACGCCGGTTACGGCCTCCCGATTCGACCCCCGTCGGATCTATACCATTTTGGTCCTCGCTCCACTCTTATATGCCGTCATTCGATACCTCCCTCCCCTTGCATTTTCCGGCGTCGTGGCGCTGGCGGGGGCGCTCGCCCTCTTTGAGTTCTACCGATTGTGTTTCAACGACCGCAGCCACACCTGGCTGATAGGGATCGGCCTGACAGGACTCACCGGCCTGATTTTTGGAACACACTGGCCGGGCATCATCGTTCCCACCCTCCTGGCCACACTAGCCTGTGTGACTTCGGTCCCGCTCCTCGGTCGCTCCCTCCTTGAACAGAGCCTGCGGGACGGAGCCATGACCCTATTCGGCGTGCTCTATCTAGGCCTCACACTCGGCATGCTCTCGATGACAAGACTTCTGCCGCAGGGTGAATGGCTGATTTTCTTTCTCCTGCTGGTAACCTGGGCATCGGATACCGGCGCCTATTATGTCGGTACACTATATGGACGACATCGCTTGGCTCCCACGATCAGTCCCAAAAAAACCGTCGAGGGCTTGGTGGGAGGTTTAATTGCTGCCATAATTGCCGGGTACCTAGCGCGTTGGTGGTTTCTTCCTGAGTTGTCCGGTCTCGACTGTCTGATTTTAGCTGCCCTGCTGACCATCGCAGGTCTCTGGGGTGACCTGGCCGAATCGGCGATGAAACGCACTGTCGGCATGAAGGATTCCGGCGGGATACTGCCGGGGCACGGGGGTATGCTCGACCGTCTGGATAGTCTCTTGTTCGCCACCCCTGTCTTCTACTACTATATAACGCTGGTAAGCCGGCTATGAGTCATGGAGTGAAAAAGCCCCCTATGAAAACAATCGTCATTCTTGGATCGACCGGGTCGATCGGCACCAACACCTTAGATCTCGTGGACCGGTTCCCGGAAGAATTTCGTGTGGCAGGACTGACTGCCGGCAGCAATGATGAAAAACTCGAGGGCCAGATCCGCCGGTTCAAACCCCGCCTCGTGGCCCTATCGGATGCCTCCGCTGCCGCCAGGCTCCGGCAACGCTGTGAGGGACTGCCTGTCGAAATTTTGGCTGGCCAAGAAGGCTTAATACAGGTTGCCTCTGCGCCAGAAGCCGAGCTCGTCATCTCCGCCATCGTCGGTGGCGCCGGTCTCGTACCCACCCTTGCGGCGATCCGAAGCGGAAAACAAATTGCCTTGGCCAACAAAGAACCGATGGTCATGGCGGGAAAACTGATGCAGGACGAGGCGCGGCGGCATGGCGTTCGGATCTTCCCCGTCGACAGCGAACACAGTGCGATCTTCCAATCGTTAGAAGGTCATCGCAAAGAGGATGTCCGCCGTCTGATCTTGACGGCATCCGGAGGGGCCCTCTGGACCTTGAGCCGGGAAGAGCTGCAGGACGTCACGCCAGAACGGGCACTCCAACATCCCAATTGGAAGATGGGCGCCAAAATCACGATCGATTCCGCCACGCTCATGAACAAAGGACTCGAGGTCGTCGAAGCCCGCTGGCTCTTCGACATCCCGGAATCTCAAATCGAGGTCATGATCCATCGGGAAAGCATCATTCATTCTCTGGTAGAATATCAGGATCGATCGATGATCGCACAATTGGGATTGCCGGATATGAGAACACCTATTTCCTATGCGATGAGATATCCAGGGCGCATGCCGCTGGATCTGCCTTCGCTGGATCTGACGGAAATCGCGAAGCTGACGTTTTGCAAACCCGATCACGACCGGTTCCCCTGCTTAGGTCTTGGCTATGAATCCCTGAGAGTCGGCGGTACGATGCCGGCCACAATGAATGCCGCAAATGAAATCGCCGTCGAGGCATTCTTAAACGGGGGTATCCGGTTCACCGACATTGTGGAAATCATTCGCAGCACTATGGACGTCCACACCACCAAAGACGTCGAGACGTTGGAAGATGCGCTAGAAGCGGATCGCTGGGCTCGAGAGAAGGCTGAATCGCTGGTAGTAGCATTAGCACGCTAGGTCTACACGAAGGAGCACACATCTTGTTCATGGCACTTACCTGGTCCCCCGATACCGTCTGGTTGCTCTTGCAGAAAACATGGTGGTTCCTGGTCGTTCTGGGCGTGTTAGTCGCGTTCCATGAACTCGGGCATTTCTTGGCTGCTCGCTGGGTCGGCGTCAAGGTCCTCAAGTTCTCCCTTGGATTCGGACCGAAAATCTTCGGCCGGAAAATGGGCGAAACAGAATATCTCCTCTCAGCTATTCCACTCGGTGGCTATGTAAAACTGTTCGGCGAAGATGAAACCGAAGCGACGACACAGGAGGATCGTGCACGGTCGTTTGCCCACAAAGGATTGTGGGGCAAAGTCCTGATCGTTGCCGCTGGACCTGGATTTAACTTTATTCTGGCTTATTTCATTTTTGCCGGATGGCTCGCGACCGGAGCTCCACTTCCTGTCCCGACGTTCCAGGATCTCACCCCCGATATCGAAGCGATGGTTCCCGGCTCTCCTGCCGACACCGCAGGTATCCACATTGGAGATCGTGTCAGCCGAGTCAACGGACAAGACATTTCAACCAGAACAGAACTCTTCGATGCAGTGGCGAAGAGTAAAGGGCAGGCACTGACGCTCGAGATTAAACGAGGCGAACAGTTCAAAACGCTGACGGTCACGCCCACCACCGCACCAGGACCACAGGTCTCTGCGCAAGAGCCAGGATACTATCTGGGCGTCGAAGAAGCGCCACCCCTCGTCACATCAGTCACACCAAACTCTCCGGCGGAAAAAGCCGGTCTCCAAGCCGGAGACCATATGGTCAAGATCGAAGATCAGACGATCCATACCTGGTCCCAGATGACCGGGATTGTAAAAGAAAGTCCCAACCACCAACTACACATAGAGGTCTTGCGGGAAGGACGCCGAGTTTCCCTGACCGTGACGCCCTCTGGTGAGAAAACGACGGTCAACGGCCAGTCGGTCGAAGTCGGCAAGATCGGCATCGCAGGGCCCGGCGGCCGTTCGATTATCCGCTCCAACACCCCTCTGCTGGCGCTCTATGACGGATTGAGAGCCACATGGGGCTTGACCGAACTGACCGTGGTAGGCCTCTACAAGATGATCGTGGGGGACATTTCCAGCAAAAATATCGGCGGCCCGCTGACGATCGCCAATATATCCGGTGAAGCCGCTTCGCAGGGTGCCTCAAATGTGATCTATCTCATCGCCATTCTGAGCATCAATCTGGGCGTCCTCAACTTGCTCCCCATACCCATTCTTGATGGCGGCCATCTGCTATTTTTCCTAATCGAGGGCATCCTCCGTAAACCACTCGGCGAACGCCAGAGAGAACTCGCACAACAGGCCGGTCTCGTGTTATTAGTGGGCATCATGGTTTTTGCCTTCTGGAATGACCTTGAACGCATCTTCTTTCGATAGAACATAAGTCAGAAAGTCCAAAGGTCGAACGTCTTCATGTCACTAAAATCTTTCCCAATCCTTCGGCGCTCAGACTTGATGACGTGAGGACTTGACGACTTTGTGAATTTTCTCACGGAATCATGCGAACCTCTCAAAGCTTAATCCCTACATTGCGCGAAGATCCTGGCGAAGCGGAAACCGTCAGCCATAAGCTCATGCTCCGAGCTGGGTTGATTCGCAAAGTGGCGGCCGGCATCTACACCTACCTCCCACTCGGCCTTCGGGTCATCCGAAAAGTCGAGCAGATCATTCGAGAGGAGATGAACCGGGCCGGCGCTCAAGAACTCCTCATGCCCATTGCGTCTCCCGCAGAATTATGGCGAGAAACCGGCCGATGGAATTTTTACGGCAAAGAGCTGCTGCGCTTCAAGGATCGCCACGAGCGCGAGTTCTGCTTGGGGCCGACCCATGAGGAAGTGATTACCGACCTGTTCAGACGCGAAGTCCGCTCGTATCGGCAGATGCCGCTGAACTTCTATCAGATCCAAACAAAGTTTCGAGATGAAATCCGTCCCCGCTTCGGACTTATGCGAGGACGCGAGTTCATCATGAAAGACGCCTATAGCTTTGACCAGGACGAAGCGAGCGCCAGGCTCAGCTATCAGAAGATGTACGATGCCTACGATCGCATTTTTACTCGCTGCGGCCTCACCTTTCGTGCCGTGGAAGCCGACACCGGCCTGATCGGCGGCAGTTCATCTCACGAGTTCATGGTGCTCGCCGAAACAGGCGAGAACACCATCGTCTACAGCGATGCAGGCACCTACGCCGCCAACATCGAACAGGCCGAAGTGCTTCCTCCTACCGATATGGACACCGAAGCTCCGCGGCCTCTGCACACCGTCCAAACGCCTCGCTGCAGGACAGTCGAAGAGGTTACGAAATTCTTGAACGTCTCCCCGACGCACCTTGTAAAGACGCTCCTCTACTCGACAGGCAAAGACACCGTCGCCGTGTTGGTACGGGGAGACCATGAGGCGAATGAGGTCAAGATTCAACGGCTCCTACAAGTGACTGATCTTGAACTCGCCACTCCCACCGTCGTCGAGCGAGTCACCGGCGCACCAGTTGGGTTTGCCGGCCCCGTTGGCTTGCAACACGTTCGGATTATTGCGGACCACGCTGTCAAAGCCTTACGCAACGTGGTCGTCGGTGGCAATCAGAGTGATACACACCATGTCGATGTGAATTGGGAACGTGATTTTCAGGTCGAGCAGTTTGCCGATCTCCGCAGCGCCTGCGCAGGAGATCCGTCACCGAGAAAAGATGGGACATTGAAGGCGACGAAAGGCATCGAAGTCGGACATGTCTTCATGCTCGGCACCAAATACAGCGAAACCATGAAGGCCTCCTTCCTCGATCTTCACGGCAAAGAATGCCTCGCTGTCATGGGATGCTACGGCATCGGCGTGGGACGCACAGCGGCCTCGGCGATCGAACAGAATCACGACGCAAAGGGCATTATCTGGCCCTTCCCCATCGCACCATTCCATGTGCATCTCCTCCCGCTCACCCAATCAACACAGACTGCCCAAGTCACCGTGCAGCTCTACGACGAACTACAAGCGGCAGGACTCGAAGTACTCTGGGATGACCGCGACGAACGAGCCGGCGTGAAGTTCAACGATGCGGACCTAATGGGAGCCCCATACCAAGTTGTTGTCGGAGACAAGGGCCTCGCCGAAGGAATTGTGGAGGTCAAAACTCGAAAGGACGGGGTGAAACTCAAGCTGCCTCCGGCGCAAGTCGCCGCTCATCTGATTCGCATACAAACAAGTTAACCGCTCTAGCCCGCATTATTCATGAGCGCTTCTGCTGCAATCGCCGATCCGCTGCTACGACAAGCCGTCGGGCTCGCCCCTCGGACCCTCACCCTACTGCACGAGTACGCATCGGGTCCTTTCGGCTCCGCGCGCCGGTCTCGCGACGCGGCTCAGCGATTTCGCCACGAACCGTCATGAATAATGCGGGCTAGTGCCCTCCAACGGCTTCATCCATACCACCACTCCCGTTACTATCCGAGTCTGAAACTGCCTTTTCCTTGCCTTCCATCCGTGATCAGCTAGACTGAGTTT
Organism: Nitrospiraceae bacterium; assembly: GCA_011391455.1. Lineage (GTDB taxonomy): Bacteria > Nitrospirota > Nitrospiria > Nitrospirales > Nitrospiraceae > Palsa-1315. The sequence goes on along the minus strand of JAABQN010000044.1, from coordinate 3,621 downwards.
CAATCTCTGCATCAAGGCACTCGAACACATGGGTCGTATGCTCAATCTTCATCCGGCATACGATTCTGGCAACGCCCTACGTAGTTGATGGTCAGGAGCCCGGGTAATGCAAGCCAATCCCATCCCGCAAAATCTTCAGGAACTTCAGCAAAAAGTGGCATTCGCCGAGAACGTCAAGCGCATCACGGACCAAATCCATGCGGCTAGCGATCTTGATCATATTCTTCTCGACCTGCGCAAAGAAGTTCTCGGTATCTTCGATGCGGAAGAACTCACCATCTTCGCGTTCGATCCTGAGAAAAAGGAAATTTTCTCTAAAATTCCTAACATCGACAACGTCGAGGAAATCCGCATTCCCATCTCCGAACAAAGCCTCGCTGGGTTCTGTGCAAAGTATCTCCGTCCAGTGAGCATTGCCGACGCCTATAACATCGCCGAGCTGCAAGGTGTCCATCCCTCACTCGTCCACGACACGTCCCACGACAAACTGACGGGATTCAGGACGAAACAGGTTCTGACCTACCCGATCGTTGCAGACAACAAGTATTTGATGGGCGTCCTCCAACTCCTCAACAAAAAAAGCGGCCTGCGTTTCACGAGAAAAGACGAAGAGTCCGTCGCAGAGATTGCCAAGGCGCTCGGCATCGCATTCTTCAATCTCCGCAAGGTCTCGAAGAAAGCCCCAACCAAGTTCGATCTCTTGGTCACGAACAACCGCATTACCCAGAACGAATTGGACAATGCGATTGCCGAGTCCCGGAAAGGCCTGTCGGATTTCGAGAGTATTCTGATCGAGAAGTACAAGGTGCCGAAACTCGATATCGGTAAGTCACTCGCCCAATTCCACAAATGCCCCTATATCGAGTACAGCGATCGAACGCTTGTCGATATCGAACTCCTGAAAAACCTTAACGTCGACTATCTCAAAAAAAACCACTGGATGCCCCTCAAGCGCGACCGGACCGCTATCGAAATTTTGACAGACGACCCGAGTGATCTCGACCGTGTCGCAGATATTAAACGGACGTTTCCCGGCCTCAACATTCGCTTTGCGATCAGCCTCCGCCGTGATATCGCCCAGTTCCTCGGCTCTGCCACAGGACAGGGGGACAGCAGCAGCAACAACAACAACAGAAAGTTAGATGAGAATGTTTCGGACATTCTCGGTGAACTCGTCAATGAAGCCCAAGAGGCGGCGGCGGCGGATGATGCCGGAGGCGGGCTCGATGAAAACGACAATGCGATCGTGCGGCTAGCCAATCAGATCATCGCCGATGCCTATCGGCAAGGCGCCTCCGATATTCACGTCGAACCCTATGGCGAAAAGCGTGAGACCCTTGTCCGCTTCCGGGTCGATGGTGACTGTTTCGAATACATGAAGATTCCGCAAAGCTACCGGCGCGCCATCGTGTCACGCTTGAAGATTATGGCCAGCCTCGACATCGCAGAACGGCGCAAACCCCAGGACGGCAAGATTAAATTTAAACTATCGGACACTAAGGAAATCGAGTTGCGCGTCGCGACGATTCCAACTTCCGGATTTAACGAAGACGTGGTCATGCGTCTGCTCGCGGCCAGCGAGCCTTTGCCCCTCGATAAGATGGGATTCTCGGACCGGAATCTCGCGGGAATCAAGGAAATCGCCGCAAAACCTTACGGCATCATTCTCTGCGTCGGACCAACCGGCTCAGGAAAAACCACGACCCTGCACTCCGTCCTTGGCTTCATCAACACGCCAGATATTAAGATCTGGACGGCAGAAGATCCCGTCGAAATCACGCAATACGGGCTCCGGCAGGTGCAAGTTCAGCCAAAGATCGACTTCACCTTTGCCGCTGCCATGCGCGCGTTTCTTCGGGCCGACCCAGACGTGATCATGGTCGGAGAAATGCGAGATAAAGAGACGGCAGAAATCGGCATTGAAGCCTCATTGACCGGACATCTCGTCATGAGCACACTCCACACAAACAGTGCGGTAGAAACCATCACTCGACTGCTCGATATGGGCTGCGACTCATTTAGTTTTGCCGATGCGATGTTGGGAGTGCTTGCCCAGAGACTCACTCGCCGGATTTGCAAGGACTGTAAGGAGCAATACGTCGGAACAGCGGTAGAGTATGAAGAAATCCGCCAGGGCTATGGGCCTGAGCATTGGGACAAGCTCGGTCTCCCACAGGACAATACCTTCCGCCTGACCCGCGGGAAGGGATGTGAAACCTGCAATCGCACTGGCTTTAAGGGACGCGTGGCCCTGCACGAGTTACTGCTGGGATCGGATAAGATCAAGCAGATGATTCAGACGAAGGCGAGGACTGAAGAGATGCTTCAAGCTGCTATCGCGTCCGGCATGACGACCCTCATGCAGGACGGAGTTCAGAAAACCCTCCTGGGCCACACCACGTTTAAGGAAGTCAAGGCAGTAGCCATCAAGTAATTTGACTCAACATCTGCCCCAGACTCCTTCGCCTCACCACGAAGACAACGTCGTACAGCCGCATTAATGAAGCTCCCCGCAGCAAGCTGCGGGGAATTCGACGAAGGAGAATCAATGCTCCCCAAGCGCCACACGAGTCTGCCAAAGGCAGCACCGTTCGCCCTTACCAAAGAAGCACAGCGGTGAAAATGGTAACGAATGAACGGAAGGCTACGTGGCAATCGTTGAAACGATAGACACGTATTTTTTTAGACGATTCTGCGCAGCAGGGGACACTTCCGTGAAAGCCAAGCCAAAGAATTGACCCTTCGCCCACCGCACTTTGGCGACAGCAATATCGGCTGGCTTGATCTGCTTGGGAAGACGTAGGCGCAACGTAACTTCATCACCTGGCCGGATCTCAGCCTCCGTGCTGACTCGGGCGCCGCGTATCGAAAGATCGTAGACCACGCCCAAGTCGAGACCAGGTCTCCTCAACCAACGGCGAGACTGGCAATGAGACAGGGCGCAGACAAAGGGGGCAGAGATGCGGACCCGAGGATGCTGACGAAACTTATTTAAGAGAGAGGATCGATGTGAGGCCTGTACCATAGCGCATCCCTACTATGTTTCTACCGTACATCAGGACACGCTATTTACAAACACAATTCCTCAATCGCGCCTATTCAGTCGTTGTGTGCAGTGAATAACTCAGCCGAGACGCCACGCAAGACGGGCGCGCGGAGCCGCGAAGAATGGAGGCATACTTGAAACAGTATGTTGACTGACTGAGCAGCAAACCCACCTGCCGTCCAGGTGCGTCGTCACCGCGCTTGCGAGGTCGAGCGCCCTTTGCATGATCCTGGCGCGAAGAAAGAATACCGCAATGAGTTCTGATTTTCGTATCGGCAGTTGCAGTAGAAGTCTTCGTGAATAATGCGGGCTAGATGCCCTGTTTGACTCTCACTCTGGCCCATGTTATTGTGTCCACCGTACGAGTCAGCAATACTTCTCGCGCACCAGACTTCATAGCATTATCCCAGCGCGATTGCTCCTTTGGGGGCATGCTAGCTCATACGCTCCATCATAATTTTCTGTACCTGGAAGCTTGGCAGAAAGATGGATGCAACGGTTTTGGCATTTCTGCCCGGCCCCCTCAATACCGTTTAACTTTCTCCCACGTTGGAGATGTCGGTTCCATACATAAA
>JAABQN010000043.1 GCA_011391455.1 Nitrospiraceae bacterium | reverse complement strand
TGGCGTACTGGTGGAGGCTACCTGGGAAGAGGCTCTGGAGTTTGTGGCCGAACAGACCAACCGGCTCAAGTTAGCGCATGGTCCTCATGCCTTTGGCGGACTAATTACCGGCCGCTGTACGAACGAAGAACTCTATCTGTTCCAGAAATTCATGCGCCTCACGATCGGGACCAATAACCTCGATAGCAGCGCGCGGTATGGCCATGTCAACGGGGTGCAGGCGATGCGAAGGGTGCAAGGCACGCATCGCTGGACCGTGACCTTTGAGGACATCGTGCAAGCGGACGTGCTGCTTCTCGTCGGCACCAATATTACCGAAGCCAATCCGATTACCGGACTGAAAGTAAAGGAAGCCGTCAAGAAACATGGAGCGACATTGTTGACGATTGAGGCGATCCAGCCTGCGGTCGGCACGATCAGCAATATTTCCAACCTGTCGGCGCAGCATTTCTGTATAGCGCCGTCCCAGTTCGGCGCAGTCGTTCTGGGCCTATTGAAAGCGGTAGTCGAGGGGAACCATGTCGATAGTGCGATCAGCCAACGGGCATCGGATTACGTCTTGGCCGTTTCTCAAGCGGTACAGCAACTGGCATGGAACGATCTTGCCCTGAACACGGGGATTTTGCGCGAATCGTTCGTTCAGATGGCCGCCTCCCTGGCAGGAGGCCGCCGTGTTGTTGCGCTTGCCGGCCAGACTCTACTGCGCAGCCAAAGCAGCTATGGCATCTGTCTCAATCTCCTCGATCTGCTTCTCTTGACCGGGAAGTTGACCGAACAGGGCTGCGGCCTCGCTCCCTTGGCGGAAGAAAATAATGATCAAGGGGCGGTTGAAATGGGCGCGGTTGCGGCACTGCTGCCGGGCGCGCTCGACCTTACCGATCAGGATGCGCGGGCTCAGATGACTCGCGCCTGGAAAGAAAATCTTCCTTTGGCGGCAGGAGCCACATTGGTCGAGATGATCGACCGTGCCCAAGCCGGGATCATCAAGGGCCTTTTCGTCATCGGAGAGAATCCTGTCGGGAGCCTTCCGCCTCAGATCGGAGCCAAGGAGGCGCTGGGCAAGCTCGACCTCCTTGTATGTCAGGAACTGTTTCTTACGGAAACGGCGGCGCTCGCGCACGTGGTGCTTCCGGCCGCTTCCGCCATGGAGAAAGCCGGGACCTTCACCAATACCGAGGGTCACGTCCAGGCCGTTCGGCCCGCGATCGATCCGGTGGGGGACAGCCGGCCTGACTGGGAAATCCTGTCGGCCATTTCGGTCTTCATGGGCGCGCCGTTGGAATACAGTGAGGCCAAGGAGATTCTCAAAGAGATCCGGGCTGTGATTCCCGGGTACGGATCGCTGGGTCCATCACCGATCCCTCCGGCAGTGGATCGAGTCGCCGTCGATCGATACGTGAATGAGGGATATCGCCGGGACCTAGCGACTCGGTATACTCTGCCCGCACGAGCGATGCGTCCGGAAGGAACGGTCCAGCTCGGGCTGGTCCAGAGCCTGTTCCATTCAGGCAAGCTATCGACCCGTTCGAAGGGATTGCTGCAGATCGAACCGAGCGGGTTTTTGCAAATGAATCCCGTGGATGCCGCCCGGTTCGGTCTCGATACGGGGGATCGAGTTCGCCTTTCAAACGGCAGGGGCGAATTCACGACCACGGCGAAAGTGTTCGATCGCGTGCCCGAGGGATTGGCCTGGCTCCCCGATCATTTCGCGCAGGCCGCCTTGCGGCTCTTTGACTGTATCGTCGATCCGGACACAAAAGTACCGTACTGCCGGACGGCGTCCGTATCGGTGATGAAAACGACGTGAGCTGACGATAATCAAATGATCTTGCCACTTAATCATCCCGGAGTGCTGTTGTGACTGAAATAAGCCTGCGACTTGCGGTTTCGTTTGCCCAGATCCTCGCGGAGATGAGCATCGTGATGGTCACGGTCGCGACCATGACCTATTTCGAGCGAAAGATACTCGGCTGGATGCAGGATCGAATGGGACCGATGGAAGTCGGCCCCTACGGACTTCTCCAACCGGTCGCCGATGGGATCAAATTGTTCTTCAAAGAAGATATCATCCCGGCCGGCGCGAACAGGGCCATGTTTAAACTGGCGCCGGTGCTGACCATGGTCATCGCCATGATCGGATTTGCCGTCATCCCCTTCGGCCCGGACGTGAGCATGGAAATGTTTGGGATGACGATCAAACCCTTCGTCGTCGCCGACATCAACATCGGGGTGTTGTATATCCTGGCGATTGCCTCGATTGGCGCCTACGGGATTATCTTGGGAGGCTGGGCATCCAACAGCAAGTACTCGCTGCTGGGAGGGTTGCGTTCCGCGGCCCAGGTGATCAGTTACGAGTTGAACGTCGGGCTGGCGATTGTCGGGGTGCTGATGTTGGCGGGAACCCTGAGTCTTGTGCAGATCACAGAAGCCCAGTCAGGAGGCTTCTGGCATTGGTTTATCTGGGGAGGACGTCCTGACGGGTTCTTTCCTATCCATACCCAAATCTTTGCCTTTGTCGTCTTCGTGATTTCTGCCGTGGCCGAGACCAATCGTATCCCGTTCGATCTGCCGGAGGCGGAAAGCGAACTCGTGGCCGGATTCTTCACGGAATATAGCGGCATGCGGTTCGCCTTCTACGTCACTGCGGAGTATGCCAACATGCTCCTGGTGTCCTGCGTTGCCGCTTCGCTGTTCTTAGGAGGCTGGAACGCTCCCTATCCCGGCACGATCCTCGAGTATATCGGGCTCGAACAGCTGGCCTGGATAGAGCACATCATCTGGTTTACCGGGAAAGTCTATTTCTTCCTCTTTCTGTTCATCTGGTTACGCGCGACGTTGCCGCGGTTGCGCTACGATCAATTGATGCGGTTCGGCTGGAAGGTGATGTTGCCGATCGCGTTGGCGAACATCGTCATCACGGCGCTCACCCTGTATTTCTTTCCGAGGAGCTGAAGCGGTTTATTTGGTTCATTTCGTTTCTTTTGTCAGAAGCCACAGGTATCGAAACCAATTAGGCCAACCAGACCAACTAAACAAACCAAAGAAACCAAATAAACAAGACAACCCAGACATGACTTTCAAGGCTTGGATCAAAACCATTACCCTGTACGACCTTCTCGTCGGAATGAAAATGACGATGTCGCATATGTTGCACTACAAGCCGATTACCATGCAGTACCCGCATGAAAAACGGATACTGCCGGACAACTATCGCGGGATGCTGGCCTTGTTGCGGTACGAGGACGGGGTAGAAAAGTGTGTCGGCTGCGATCTGTGCGAAGCCGCCTGCCCCTCGCGGGTCATTCGGGTGGTCAGTGCGGAGGTGCCGGACGAACCGACGAAGCGTTACGCAAAAGAATATTACATGGATATGACCCGCTGCCTATTTTGCGGGCTGTGCGTCGATGCCTGTCCGGTGGATGCCCTCGGCATGACGCGAGAATTCGAGTGGTCTGTGTACGATAAGCGGCAACTGCACCTCAATAAGGAACAATTGCTCGCGATCGGCGACCGGTCGTTCCCGGTTCGAGAGAAGCAGTTGGAGCTCCAACATCCGAATGTGGCGTTCTTCAACGTCGCATTCAAGCACCTGCCGCAAAAACCCGGCTGATTTGCCAGCGCAAAGCCGGCGGGACGGACGGGAGTTGATCTGGTTCATCTGGTCTATCTGGTCTGTCTGGTTCAACCAAACAAACTAGACAGACCAGATAAACAAGAGCGATCAACCAAATCGCGCGCGTGAGAGACACAGAGGATAACGTGTGATGGAACAGGTGTTCTTCTTCTATTTCGCAATCGTGATTGCCGTTACGGCGGTGCTCGTCGTAGCGGTGCGCAATCCCATCTACAGCGCGCTGTCGCTGCTGATCATGTTTTTTCACGTGGCGGGGCTCTACGTCATGCTTCATGCGGAGTTCCTCGCAGCCGTTCAAATCATCGTTTACGCCGGCGCTATCTTAGTTCTCTATCTCTTCGTTGTGATGTTGCTGAACTTGCGACAGGATGACCGGTACCATCGGCAGTGGCCCATGGTTGCCGCGGTGGGGGTGACGCTGGTCATCGAAGCCATCGTGCTCACGGCGATGAAGGGCTGGACGTCCCCGGTCGTGGCAGCCGGTACAGAAACCACCGTCGGGGGAGTCGGCAATGCCGAAGCAATCGGTGACGTACTGTACACCACCTATTTGTTTCCCTTTGAGGTGGCGTCCCTGATCCTGCTCGTGGCGATGATCGGCGCGATCCTGGTTGCCAAAAAACACATTGGCGGCGATGCGCCACAATTATAGATTGCGAATGATGAATTGTGAATTTTCTCTTGATCATGACGCTCATTCAACATTTAACATTTAAAATTCAGCATTCTGAGCCATGACCATTCCCCTATCCTACTATCTCGTGCTGAGCGGCATCGTATTCCTGACCGGAGTCGTCGGGGTGTTGCTTCGCCGGAATATCATCATCATCTTGCTGTCGATCGAATTGATGTTGAACGCGACGAATATCAACTTCGTCGCGTTTTCTCAATACTTCCACGATATCGCAGGGCAAGTCTTCGTCTTTTTTGCCCTCACGGTCGCTGCGGCGGAGGTTGCGGTCGGGTTGGCTATCATCATCGCGTTATATCGAGCCAAGTCCACGATCAACATCGACGAACTGCAGTTGTTGAAATGGTAGGTCCGGACACAATGTTTAATGATCAATGGTTAATGGTCAATGCGCGGACAGTATTGCGGGCATTTGGCTCAGCACTCAGCACTCAGCACTCAGCACTATTTCGATGACGTACGAATTCATTCCGCTCCTTCCGCTGGTTTCGTTCCTGATCCTCGGGCTCTTCGGCCATTGGATTAAGGACAACGCCCATCTCGTCGCAGTTCCGGCTGTCGTTACGTCATGGCTATTCTCGCTCTTGGTTTTCTTCGACGTGGCAAACGGCCATCAGACGAGCTTCCCCCTCTATACCTGGCTGACCTCGGGCACGCTCGATATTCACATCGGCTTCTCCATCGACCGGCTCACCGCCGTCATGCTGCTTCTTGTCACGACCGTGAGTTCGCTCGTCCACATCTATACCATCGGGTACATGCGCGGAGATCCCGGCTATGCCAGATTCTTCAGCTACATCGCCCTCTTTACCTTCTCGATGCTGATGCTGGTGATGGCAGACAATCTGCTGCAACTCTTTATTTTCTGGGAAGCGGTCGGTCTTTGCTCCTATCTGCTCATCGGTCATTGGTACGAACGGCCGGCTGCCTGCTCTGCTGCTACGAAAGCCTTCGTCGTCAACCGCGTCGGCGACTTCGGTTTCATGCTCGGCCTCCTGTTGGTCTGGTATAGCTTCGGGTCGCTCGATTATCAGGAAATGTTTGCCCGCGCGCACGAGTCCGCAGGCGATGTGATCAATCTCCTCGGGCCGTTCGGGGGAACCTGGGACGTCTCGGTGCTCACGGTCATCTGCATCTTGTTGTTCACCGGCGCAGTCGGTAAGTCGGCCCAGGTGCCGCTCCACGTCTGGCTCCCGGATGCGATGGAAGGTCCCACCCCTATCTCGGCGCTCATTCATGCTGCGACGATGGTCACGGCGGGCGTGTTCCTGGTCGCGCGATTGGCTCCGCTCTATAACCTGTCTCCTACCGCCATGACCGTCGTCGCGATCACCGGTGGAATAACAATGGTCGTGGGGGCGACCATCGCCTTAACACAGACCGACATCAAGCGTGTCGTGGCCTATTCAACAGTCAGTCAGTTGGGCTACATGGTCATGGCCTGCGGACTCGGGGCCTACGCCTCCGGTATGTATCATTTATTGACCCACGGAGCGTTCAAAGCCCTTCTCTTTCTCGGTTGCGGGTCCGTCATCATCGCTCTGCATCACGAGCAGGATATGCGGCGCATGGGCGGGTTGAAAGATAAATTGCCGGTGACCTATTGGACGTTCGTCGTGGGCTCGCTCGCGCTGGCAGGATTTCCTCTGACATCGGGATTCTTCAGCAAGGACGATCTGCTGATCTCGGCTTGGTCGTCCGGCCCCCTCGGCCAAGTCCTTACGGTGTTCGGCCTGGTGACGGCGTTGATGACGGCGTTCTACAGCTTTCGGCTGGTCTTCGTCACGTTCTGGGGCCCCTCGCATGTCGATCCTCATCATGCAGACCACGTACACGAACCGTCGAACACCATGACCATACCGCTGATCATCTTGGCGCTGCTCAGCATCGTCACAGGCTATCTGGGTATTCCGGAGTTTCTTGGACCGATGTTCGAGACAGAGGCAGGCAGGGCGGCTCACGAGGGAGGAGCTGCCATCGGCATTATGGCGGCGGCCACGTGCATGGGATTACTCGGAATCGCCGGGGCCTATTATGTCTATGTGCTCAATCCGTCGCTGCCGGATCGATTCGCGCAACAGTGGCAGTCGTTGTATCGGGCCTCACTGAATAAATGGTATGTCGACGAGGCCTACGACCGAACCATCGTCCGCCCCACCTTTTTTGCCGCAACCGAACTGTGGAAACGTGTGGATGTGAACGTGGTCGACGGCGCGGTGAACGGTGTGGCCCGCGCGATTGCCTGGGGCGGGTGGATGTTGAGGCTCCTGCAAAGCGGACAGGCGCAACATTATGCGCTCGGCATGGCGCTGGGGGCAGTGGCCCTTTTCACGATGTTCTTTTTCCTTTAAGGAATGGCAATGACTAGTTCCTTTCCCTGGCTCTCGTTGCTCCTTGTACTTCCCCTTGCGGGAGCCATTGCCATGTATTTCGCGACGGAAGCGACCGCGAAATGGATTGCGCTCGCCGCGACCCTGGCCGATCTGTTCGTTGCCCTTCCGCTCTGGTGGCTTTTCGATCCGCAGGCCAGTCAGATGCAGTTCACCGAGCATGTCGCCTGGATCACGGTCCCTCCCATTTACTACAGCCTGGGTCTCGACGGGATCAGCTTGCCGCTGGTCCTGATGACTGCCGGGATCATGCCTCTCTGTGTCTTGGCATCCTGGAATGCGATCACCACGAGGGTTCGAGGTTTCATGGCCATGTTGTTGGTCATGGAAACAGCCATGGTGGGGGTATTCGTCGCGTTGGACTTCGTGCTGTTCTATGTGTTTTGGGAGGCCATGTTGATTCCGATGTACCTCCTCATCGGTGTCTGGGGAGGGGCCAACCGGCTGTATGCGGCCATCAAGTTCTTTCTCTACACCCTCGTAGGAAGCCTGCTCTTATTGGTTGCCATCTTTGTCCTGTACTTTTATGGGGGACACACGTTCGATATTCTCGCTTTAAGTCAGGGGACCTATCCTGCTTCGCTGCAAATGTGGCTCTTCCTGGCGTTTTTTGCCGCCTTCGCGGTGAAAGTTCCGATGTTTCCGTTTCATACCTGGCTCCCGGACGCCCACGTCGAGGCCCCGACTGCCGGCAGCGTCATTCTCGCCAGCATCCTCCTGAAAATGGGCACCTATGGATTCCTGCGATTCAGTTTGCCGATGTTGCCGGACGCCAGCCGCATCTTTACGCCGATGATGGTCGTCCTCTCCATCATTGCCATCATCTACGGCGCTTATATGGCACTGGCCCAAGTCGATCTCAAGAAGCTGATCGCCTATTCGAGCGTGAGCCACATGGGGTTCGTCACCCTTGGCCTGTTTGTCATGAACCAACAGGGTATCGAAGGAGCCGTCCTCCAAATGGTTAACCATGGGATTACGACCGGGGGGCTATTCCTCTGCGTCGGGATCATCTATGAGCGTACCCATAGCCGGTTGATCGCCGATAATGTGGGATTGGCCTCGCCGATGCCGCAGTATGCCGTCCTGTTGGTCATTTTCGCCTTGTCCTCGCTCGGCCTCCCCGGCACCAATAGTTTTGTCGGAGAATTTCTCGTGCTCGTCGGCACGTTTCTCTGGAGTAAGGTCGCGACGGCCCTGGCATCGCTGGGTATCATTCTCGCCGCCACCTATCTTCTCTGGATGATCCAGCGAGTGGTCTTCGGGGTTCCCTCCCCGCATCATCTCCCGAAGCTCAAGGATCTCAACCGGCGGGAGCTCGCCACGTTGGTGCCACTGGCCCTGTTGGTATTTTTAATCGGGATATTTCCGAATCCCCTCGTGAGCCGGATGCACCAGAGCGTGACCAACACGATTGCTTCCATGTCCCGCGCAAAGGTTGCGCCGACCGCTCCCCCCTCAGCCGGACTGACAGGGCCACTGTTGGCTGTCGGTGGAGAGCAGCTGAAGATCCAGGGCGCATTGCGATGAGTCTGTACGGCGCTGACCTCTTGGCCCTGCTTCCCGAACTCATTGTCGTCTTCGCGGCCTGTCTCGTCATCGTGTTGGACCCCATCACTCCAGCCTCGCGACGAGACCTCCTGGCCTGGCTCAGTATCGGTTCCCTCGCCCTGTGCATTGGACTCACCGGCTGGCAGATCAATGAGCTGAATGTCAGGGTCTCTGCGTTCAGCGACCTGGTGGTGGTCGATGCCTATGCCAGATTCTGGAAAATCCTTCTCTATGGTGTGACCGCGCTGACCATCTTCATGTCGCTGCCCTATCTGAAAGCGGAGCGCGTACACCTTGGCGAATACTACGGGTTTATCCTCCTCGCCCTCTCCGGCATGATGGTCATGGTCTCCGGCGCCGACTTGCTCACGATTTATCTCGGCACCGAGCTCATGTCCCTCTCGCTCTATATTATGACCGGGCTCAACCGGGCTAAGCCTCGTTCGCTGGAGGCCGCAGCCAAATACTTCGTACTGGGCGCCTTCTCCTCGGGGATTCTGCTGTACGGCATTTCATTGCTATATGGCATGGCCGGCAGCACCAAGCTGGCATCGATCGCGGGCGCCATCGGCACTCGCGGGGCGGATGATCCCCTCGTGCTGATCGCCACGATTCTGATCGCAGTCGGTTTCAGCTTTAAGCTCGCCGCGGTGCCGTTCCATATGTGGACGCCCGATGTCTATCAGGGCGCCCCGACGTCCGTCACGGCCTTCATGGCGGTGGCCTCAAAGGCTGCCAGCTTTGCCGCATTCATGCGTGTCTTCGTCGAAGGGCTCGGCGGGCTTAAGGCAGATTGGTCTGTCCTGTTCCTGGTCATTGCCGTTATCACTCTGGTGCTGGGCAATGTCGTTGCCATCGTGCAGACCAACATCAAACGGATGCTGGCCTACTCCAGCATCGCCCATGCCGGCTACGCGTTGATCGGTTTTGTGGCGGCCGGCCTTGGGGTCGGCGCATCCGGGGGGACGCCCGGTCTCGCGAGCATCATGATTTACCTCACCCTCTATTCATTCATGACGCTCGGCGCCTTCGCGCTCATCGGCATGCTCAGGAAAGGCGGGGTCGAGGGGGAAGAAATTGAAGATTTCACAGGGCTCGCCAAGCGCCAGCCGCTTGCGGCCTTTCTCATGCTCCTCTTCATGGCCTCGCTTGCCGGCATTCCGCCGACCGCGGGCTTCATTGGAAAATTCTATGTCTTCATGGCGGCAGTCGAAGCAGGGTTAGCCTGGCTCGCCGCCATCGCCCTGATCTTTGCCGCCGTATCGGCCTACTACTACATGCGGGTGGTGATGGTGATGTATATGCGAGAGCCTGATCCCTCTTCCGTCGAGCAGCCGCGCCTCGTGGCCTCGCCGGCCCTCTCCTTCGTGTTGGCCTGCGCCGTCGCAGGCGTAATTTTGTTCGGCCTCTATCCCAACCCTCTCGTCAGCTTCGCGCTCCAATCCGTGCTGACATTCAAATAGTTCTCTTGCCGGGCGGTACCCGATACGATACTCCAAACAGGTGCACGAGAGAACAACTCGTGTTACGTTGTGACAAGTCTTTTATCTCTCACGCTTATGCAGCCCTTTCGTTTTCTCTGGGATCTCGCAAGATCGTTTCTGCGCCATGGATGCGCCAGTTTGGCGGCTTCGCTTGCGTTTTTCTCCCTGCTCTCCCTCTTCCCGCTCGTCTTCCTGCTGCTCTACGGGCTGAGTTTTGTGGTGAATCAGGACGTAATCGGAGAACAGGTTCTCCTCGGTTTTCTCAAGGGCTTCCTCCCTTCGCTGGGCGAACATATCGCAAAGGAGTTGCATCGGGTGAGCGCCCTGGAAACCGTTCGATGGGCCGTATTTCTGACGTTCGTCTGGTTCGGGACTCTGGTGTTCTACGAACTCGACTATGCGTTGAACGTCGTCTTCGAGAGCACCTGGCGCCGCCATCCCCTCATCTCAACCGGTATTGCCGTCGCGTCCCTTGCTGCAACTGAATTTGTGTTGCTGCTTTCCTACGGCGCGACCCAAATCGTCAATTTCTTAACCGGGTATGTGCCCAGGCTCTGGGGGCTCGATCTCCTGGCCCTCGCAGCTCACGATCTGTTTCTCACCTATACACTTCCGTTCGCGTTGGCATTTTTCGCGGTCACGGGGCTCTATCGGTTGGTTCCACGGCGGCGTCCACAATGGCGTGAGGCGATGATCGGGGCGTTGACGTTCAGTCTGCTCTGGATCGCGACCAAACTCTTGTTTGTGACCTATATCACCTATGCAACGGTGTATGCCCAACTCTATGGATCTCTCCTGGAAGTCATTCTGCTGCTCTTATGGGTCTACTACTCCGCAGCGCTCTTGCTGCTCGGCGCCGAGGTTTCCCACCATCTTCAACAACGAGCGCAGGTCTGGTCAGAAGTAACCACGAAAGCCACTTCGTCAGACCAAGCTGTTCAAAGCGGTCCACCGGTATAAGAAGACTGGTCTGTCTCGTGTGTTTGGTTAAACCAGATAGACCAGATCAACGAGATAGACCAGACAGACCAGTTCGGTTTGTCGGCTTCTGGACTTTTGCTGGCGGGGATATCCCTTCGTGGCTAGAATGGCTACCGGTACTATACCGGCACAATAAGGGAACTCCTTCATGCTTGAAGATTTCGGCAAAGACTTACTTATGCTCGGCGGCACTGTGGCGGGCTTTGTCGCAGCGATGTTGAGCATCATGGAAAAATTGCTGGGCATCAAGAATCGGTTCACATCGAAGAAGGGGCGCAAATCGCCTGTGTCAACCGAGCGTCCGGTCTCTGACTCGTCTTCCGAATCCAGCTTTTATTCGTCAAAACCCCTTCGTGGGGCTTCCTATCTCCTCTTGTACGAAACGAGTGTCATTGTCGCAGCCGGGCTGCTTCTCAACTACGTTGGACTGACGTTGAGCCGCCATCTGGAGAGCATCCTGTACCTCGACATGACAGGAACCGCGCTGGTTGCGTTTCTCTTGGGCCCCTGGTGGGGAGCTATCGTGGCCCTGATATCCAGTTCCATCGTGAACTGGTTGTTGTTTCCTGAAAACGGCGGAGAAGTGGTCATTTTCCCCTGGTCACTGGTCAACATTGCCGGCGCGTTGTATTGGGGCTGGATGGCCAGACAAATAGGCTTTCAAAAATATCTCCGCACCGGTCGCAATTCCGCTCTGTCACATGGCTGGTTCCTGTATGTCTTTGGCGTCGGCGGCGCCATCGTCATGAGCCTGCCTGGAACCTTCGTCCAAGCGGCGCTGCATGAGCAAATGACCTTTGCCTTGAACCCCGACGTGGCCGAATCGGTGAGCCAGCGCGTGCTCAAATGGGAGCAGATGGCGCATCTTTATCTCGAATCCTTATTCGGAATCACCTGGGGGGACAGTCTGAGTTGGTGGATTGTGAATTGGTTCCAGAGCTGGATTCGCTATGTTCCGGACAAAACCATGAGCGCGGCCATCGCGCTCGTGGTCCTCAAATACGGCTACCCGCTTTTCGAGCGTGAGCTGATTCATGGCGGACCGGAGGGAGAGCGTCCGAAGGATGAGCGTATTTTGCCGCTGGTGCTGGGGTTGCTCTACGCCCCTGTCTGCGCCGCCTTGATCAGCAGTGACACCTACGGAGGTCCGGCCTACTGGCCCTTGTGGATATCGCCGTGGCTGTTCATTCTGGGTGGGTATTGCTACCTCCGTTATTGGGGGATCAGCGAGGAAGCCGTGAAGGCAGCTAGACTGCAACGAGCCGATCGCTATGCCCGCGCATTGAAACTGATCGGGAAAGAAGCCTCCCATGAATTCTGCAAGCGGCTGACCTTCGTGACCCTGATCGCAAGCCTGCTCTTCGCCCTCTGTCTCCCTATCCTCTTGTCGGACTTTTACCGCAGATCGGAAGAGCACA
>JAABQN010000042.1 GCA_011391455.1 Nitrospiraceae bacterium | reverse complement strand
GGACCGGCAAGATGGACGAGGGAGTTGGAGCTGAAGTCTCCAAACTCTTGGGTGACAACTGGATTACTTTTATCGATGGGGGCTTCAACATCATCGGTCGACCGGAAGGCCGGAATCTCAGAAACCAGTGGTGGTATGACATCGGAGGGGGCTATTACTTCTCGAAGAACCTGCTTGGCAGTGTCTATTTCGAAGAATACCGGTCTCTTGTCTCCGGAGCCCAAAATATCCGCGACGTGTTTTTTGGCATGAGCTATAGGGCCTCCTCAGAATGGCGTTTCAACGGGGGAGTCGCTGTGGGACTCTCCAACGGGGCTCCTGACCACGTCTTTACAGTCGGGACCAGCTACCGTTTTTAGCAGGATTCCCCGATTGTTCCCTGGCCAGCCATGATTGCTGCATCGACTATCTTTTCAGCTTCACCAAGTCTTTTCAACAGCTTACAAGCCGCTCCAAGGGTGTTTACGTCCTGCCTATCGTTACGTCCAACAATACAGAGAGGCAGGATAAGCAGACATCTAAAGGCCATCTCTGGTCAGCGAGCATGGCCATGCAGATAGGTCACGGCGGGCTGGATGATGAAGCCAAGCTGATTGCGCGGAGTCTGAAGCAAGATTCCGATGCATTTGGGCAGTTGGTCGAACGGTACGCGACCGTCATTGTGAACCTGGCCTATCGGATGGTGGGGGATCGGACTGAGGCAGAAGATCTGGCGCAGGAGACATTTGTTGCGGCATTTAAGGCGCTGCCGAGATTCAGAGCTGAGTCGAAGTTTTCTACCTGGCTCTACCGAATTGCCGCGAATAAGTGTAAGGATTGGCTCCGAGTCAAACGGCCGGGGCAGGGCGCCCAGGATGTCGATGTTGATGAGGTATTCGATGAGGGAGCGGTGGCAGAGGAACGAACCCCGGAACGGCTCTTGTCGCAGCAGCAAGTCGCTGCGCAGTTGGATCAGGCGATTCAACGGTTGCCGCCGCTCTACCGTGAGGCGTTTGTGCTGAAGCACGTCGAAGGACTCAGTTACGAGGAGATGCAGGAGATTGTCGGAGTGAATGCGGATACGTTGAAAATGCGGGTCTATAAAGGACGGCTGCAGCTGAGTCGGGAGTTGGCGGAATTGAAAGAGGCATAGGGATGCACGAACAAGACCTGCTGATTCAACGGTTTCTCGATGACGATCTGACGCCGGAGGAACGGGTGGCCTTTCTTCAATCGGTGGATGCCGATCCATCGTTGCGGCGGCGCTGGCTGAATCTGGAATTGGTTGTGGCGGAGGCGTCGCAGTTGCCCCGCCTCGCGCCCTCTGCGCGATTCCTCGCCCAGGTGCAGGGCAAGTTGGCGATTGAACGCACCAGCCTATGGGATCGACTCCGCTCGATGGTCACGGCGCCACGGACTCTGGAATGGAATTTCGCCGGCGCGATGGCGGCCGCCTCTGTGGCGTTGGTAGCGGTTGTTGGCCTGTTGCAGTTTGCGCCGGAACGGATTGTGGAAGTGCCGGTCCCGGTTGCCGGGAACCAGGCGCAGACGGCCTCGTTCGCGCCGGATCAAGAAAGCAAGGTCTTTGTGCGGCTCGTGTTGCTTCAGCCAGGAGCCAGATCTGTGTCGGTGGCAGGCGACTTCAATGGCTGGAATCCTGCCGAGACCAAGTTGGAACGGTCCGAGGGGGGGATGTGGACTGCGACGATCGCCCTGAAGCCGGGCCGGTACCAGTACATGTTCGTCATTGACGGCAAGCAGTGGATTGCCGATCCCTTGGCGGAAGAGGGAACGGGCGATGGATTTGGAGCGCAGAATGCGGTGCTCGATGTCGCCATCTGATACCCCATGCCGGTCTCTTGCAACGAGTCGAGGGGTTGGGTACTCTCCTCTGCATGGGGATGCCATCAGCGAGATTCACCTGCCTCCTGCGAGGCGTCATGGCCCTGTGCATGATCGTCGCTCTGTCGGCCTGCGCGAAGGCGATACAAAAGCCGGAGTTGCCGAGGTCGGTGGCAGGCGGTGTGCGATTCGTGCTGTTGGCACCGGAAGCCAAGAAGGTGGCGCTGGTTGGTTCCTTTAACGGATGGGCCGAAGAGGCAACGAAGATGAAAATGAGGGATGGGGCAGGTCTTTGGTCGGTGGATGTGCCGTTGAGAGAAGGAGAATATACCTTCATGTATCTGGTTGATGGGACACGCTGGGTCACGCCTCCGATGGCTGTGGATTTTGTGAAGGATGGATTCGGGCAAACGAATGGGGTCGTGATCGTTCACTAAGACTATGAATAAACGAATCGACATTCAACTGTGGCTTCTCTGCTTAGCCTTGTGGCTGCCTGCTCTTCCAGCCCTGGCAGAGCCGCTCTCGACGCAGGATCGAGAGGCGATCACTCGGCTGAGTACGGCGCGGGGTCACTCGGCGGAAGAGGTCAATCAGTTGCTCAATCAAGTATCGAGGGCCGGCGAAAGAGGTCTTCCGACTGAGGCGTTGGCGAACAAGGTGAAAGAGGGGTTGGCCAAGGGTGTGGAGCCGAGGCGAATCGATCCGGTATTGAAACAGATGGTAGAAAACTTCGAGTCGGCCCGAGAGGTGTTGCAAGAGTCGGTGGCGAAAGGGATGGTCGATCAGGATCAAGGGAACCGCCAGCGAGCAATGGAATCCTTGGCCGAAGCCTTTGGCCGAGGCGCTACGGCAGATGAGGTGCGTGATTTGGCGCGAAGTGGGCAGCACCAAGGGCAAAGAATGAGTCCGGACATGCTGGGTGGCGGCGCGAAAAGTTTGGCGGTGATCAAGGAAGCCATGATTCCCTCGAAAGACGGCGCAGCGGTTGTGGCAGAGGGCATGAGGCAGGGCTTTCGTCCCGCCGAGTTGGCGGATCTGGCTCGTGAGATAAAACGGCACGGACAAGATTTCCGAGAGGGGCGCATCACTACGGAGTTTATTCGCGACCAGATCTCCAGAGGTGAACGGGGCGATCAGCTGTTCCGCGACCAGGATCACAGCGGATCGGGCGGCGGGGATCGGGGTGGAGACCGGATGGATCGGGGCAGAGACTCGGATCGCGGTGGGCGGGATGATCGCGGTGACCGTGGCGACCGTTCAGATCGTGGCGGTGGCCGCGACGACCGAGGGGGCCGATCGGACGGCGGTGGGGGTGGCGGCAGCGGGCGCGATCACTGAGTCAATACTTTCTTCTTTTCCTTTCCATATTCTCAAATCCTAGCACAGTACGGATGTCGGCTCTAGCATGATCATGCTGGCCTAGGTGTTTGCACGAATAAAAAGAGCCAGCCGCAGGAGGGCGGCCGGCTCTGTAGTCCCGACGAAATATTTATCGGAACGTGCCGGCAAGTACTGCAGGGCTGAAGCCAATGCTGACGATCTGGCCCCGCGCAATCACAGGAAACTGTTCCCCGTCTCCTTGTAAGGTAAATGCCACGGTCATTCCTTCGCCGGCGTCGGTGACCTGGCTGGTGGACTACTATGAGATGGAACGAACCCGCAGTCGTTTCGTAAACGGGAAATTAAGTAGGAAGTATGTCCCGATCCCCAGGGCTGTCTTGGCTGCGGGGAGATTGCTACAATGTGTCCAATGAAGTGCCAGATAAAAAAGACCGTTTCGTTGAACAGATTGCCTGTACGACAGCTGCTCTTGTTGAAACAAGTCGGCCGACTTGCCGATGAGCAAGGTATGTCCGTTTATCTTGTTGGCGGAGTCGTCCGCGATCTCTTGCTGAAGCGGGAGAACTGGGATCTTGATCTTACGGTAGAGGGAGACGGGATCGCCTTTGCGAAGCTGGTCGCCGACCGGCATGGGTCTGGGCTGGCGGTATTTGAACGGTTTGCGACGGCGCGGCTCACGTTCAAAAACGGACTCAAGATGGATATTGCAATGACCAGGCGAGAGTCTTATGCCCAGCCTGCTCTCCTGCCGACTGTTCAGCCTGCGTCGATCAAAGAGGATCTCTCCCGGCGGGATTTCACGATCAATGCCGTTGCGGTGCAACTCAATCAGCGGGAGTTCGGCCGCTTGCTCGATCCCAACGGAGGGCAGCGCGATCTACAGGCTCGCACCATTCGCGTGCTGCATGCAGGCAGTTTTCAAGACGATCCCACTCGTATCTTCAGAGCGATCCGGTTCGAACAACGATTCGGCTTTCGTCTTGAGCGCGCCACCTTGCGGCTGCTCGCACAAGCGGCCTCAACAAATTTGGTCCAGCGCCTCTCCGGCCCTCGATTGCAAAACGAAATCCTGCTGCTGCTTGCCGAGCAAGATCCAGCGCGTGCCATTGCGCGGCTCGAGCAGTTGAAACTGCTGCGTTTTCTCCACAGCCGGCTGCGCTACACAAACAAGGTGAAGCGAACGGTCACTGCCGTTTCCAAATCGCTCGCCTGGTGGGTGAGTCGATTCCCGGACTCTGCGATCGACAGGCCGATCGTCTATCTGATGGCCTTGTCGAGCGAATCCAGCCCGGCCGTGGTGGCCACGATGATCCGGCGATTAACCCTTTCACGTGAGCAGGCGAAGAGGGTGAGTTTTGGAGGAGGTCGGGCCGATCGCGTATTGAAGAGACTCACTGATAAAGGGACAGTACGGCGCTCACAGATATTTCGCCTCTTGGAAGATTTTTCGGACGAGGTGCACGTGCTGCTTTTCGCGAAGCAGGTGAGCAGGAAGCAGAAGGTTGGGTTGAGCCTGCTGAAACGACGCCTTACGGCCTATATGAAGAACAGGACAACGAAGACGGTACTGACCGGGCGGGATCTTCAGGCCATGGGATTGCAACCAGGGCCGCAGTATAAGACGATCTTGGGGAAACTATTGGACGCGCGGATCGATGGAAGGGTCACAACCGAGGCGGCGGAGCGCGCTTTTGTACGGAAGTGGCTTGGCTAGGAGTCAGGGACAAGGCTGGTCTGTTTGGTCTATTTGGTTTGTTTGGTTTATCTGGTTAGTTTCATTCAACCAAACAAACAAGACAAACCAAATGAACAAGTCCGGCTGGCGAACTTGTTCGCCAGCCGGACTAATTTAATGAGTTGATGGACAACGACACTTCATTCGGCAGCAAGAGCGTCACGTTCGCCTGGTGCGTGGGGTCTGCCTGAATGAGGGCAAATAACGGCACCGGCTGTGGCACCTGGCTCGGTGGCAAGGCCAGTAGAACCGGAAAGTCGAGCAGCGGTGACACCGTTGTCAGACTGGCCAGGCGCAGACGAAAGGCCATCAGAATGTCGCGCAATCTGCTGGTTTGATCCTTTTCCGGGAGCGCTTGGCTCGTGACGATTCCCGCTTCCCAGAGTGGTCGCGTGATCGTGACTGGGAATGTAATGCCGAGTTGCAGGGCGGTGGGAGTCACGTCGATCAAGATCCCGGCCTGAATCGCTGCTTCCCGGTCCCGAAGGGCTTGGCGCGCTACAGGTTCATCCAGCAACTCTTGCCCGTCTGATGGCTCTAGCGCGAGAGGCGCCTCGATGAACTCTTCGACATCTGTAAGAGCAGGAACCTCCAGGTCTGTGTGAGGCAAGGCCTTCACGATACCGTCGTAGATCGCTCGGGCTGAAGCGGACCAGGCCTCATTAAACGGACGGCCCGTGAAGGCCGCATCGGCGGCTTTCTTCTCATCGTAGGTCAGGGCTTTGGGTGTTGGTGTAGTAGTCATGGTGCTAACATAAGCCCCTTTGCCGGGATGTCAAGGACTGCTACGGTTGACGCCGACTTAAAAATACGTATCCCGGCATGGGATTGTCCTGGTCTCCAATTCAAAGTAGCATCACCAATCCTGCCAACCTGTTAAGCCCCATGCTATAGTCGCCCGCCATGGCACGAATCGACTTCTATCGGGTGCTGGGGGTTTCGCGGGACGCGTCCGACGACGCGATCAAGAAGGCCTACCGGAAGCTGGTCTTTCAGCACCATCCAGACCGCAATCCCGATAGCGCTCAGGCCGAGGTCAAGATCCGTGAGATCAATGAAGCCTACGAAGTTGTCGGCGATCCGGAGAAGCGTCGGAGCTATGACCGACTCACGTGGGGAGATGAAATTGAGCGGGATGAAGCGGCTGACCCAGCCGTCATCCTTGACGAGATGGAGCAGAAGCTCTTCGATGAAGGGCGCAAGGAAGTGTTTGCGGTCTTGATGAAAGATGTGAAGCGGATTAAAGCCGAACTCGCCGTGATTCGTGAGCGAACCGTGGCGGATCAAGGATACGATACATTTAAGGAAGATATCATCAAGGAGCGAGCCTCGGAGATCATGGCGGAGCTGGTCACAGCTGAGATGGAGAGACGCAAACAGCGGCTCCTCGACGTGGCGACGGAGATGCTGCTGTTTCAAGGCGTGGTCAAACGAGACGATAAAGGAGGGGTCAAATCGCTATGGGGACAGCTTGAGGATGTATTCCGCAAAGGGCGGATGAAGGGCTTCGCCGCCGCATTGGAGCTGTTTTATGAAAGGCGTTAAACGTGAGACGTGAAAAGTGAAATGTAAAAGGCTAGGACCGAAACGTTTAGTACCGCGAGGTGCCCTGTCGGCGCTCACGAGGAGCATGCCGCGCCTCATTCGCCACGTATGCCTGGCGACGGCGTTGCTGGCGACGATCGCCGCAGTGGCTCAGCCGGTTCACGCCGCAGGCGGAGGTCAAACGAAGTTCCAGCGCATATCGACGCAGTACATCGCGGCGTTGGGCGATCCAGGTGCGACCTCCGGGAGTGGCGCACAATCGTGGGGTCTGTGGCCTCTGGACCCGGGTCCTCGGGGCGTCGAGATGAACCGCTATCAACGGTTGAAGGACGCAGGTGGCGTCGCCCCAGCGCGCTGGAAATTCGACGACACGGACTGGTGGCTGGAGGAACACGGCTTGATCATGGAACAGCCGACCTTTCCACTCCCTCCAGGCAAATACCTGGTCACGGGCGCCCGCGACGTGACGGCCGTGCTGACCATTCATCCTGCCGATAAGAATGGTGATAGGCGCTGGGAGCTCGATAAAGGCGCGACGCTTTACGACGTGACGCACCTGGCCTGCCGCTCCGCGCGCTATACACCGGCGGCGGTGGGTGGGTCGTGCTCGCCGGCCAATGCGCAGAAGACGGCCTTTCCCGTTGCGCCAGGGGGAGTGATGCCTCCAGTCGAGGGCTGCACGAAGCAGGACTATGCGGTGCTCATCGTGATCGCCGTGGGCGTGGAAGACTGAACGCCGGTGGCGCACCGCCGGCTTGCACGGCGAGAAAGAGAACAGCGTGATGGCCACAGCAAGTTGTTATTGGTCATTGCGGGCGAATACGGTTGCGACTTGAGTCACCAGGATTGTGCAACCGCCTAACAACGCATTGCACCCGACGGTCCGCCGCGCGGCCCGCGGGTGAACGCGAGCGTTAGGCCAAGGGAAAAGCTTATGTGGAATGAACGCTATGCTGTGGACGAATACGTCTATGGAAGCGAGCCAAATTTGTTTCTCGTAGAGCACGCAGGAATGCTAAGCGGGCCAGTGCTGTCGTTGGCCGAAGGAGAGGGTCGGAACGGCGTTTTTCTAGCCTCGCTAGGCTTGAAGGTACATGGTGTTGATGGATCGGATGTTGGCCTTGCCAAGGCGCAGGCTTTAGCACGTTCAAAGGGCGTAGAGATTCAAACAGAGGTTGCTGATCTTGGAGTGTTTGAACCGGAAGCGAACCACTATGGGTCAGTCATTTCTATTTCTGCCCACTTGCCCAGCGTGATTAGGCAGAAGCTTTACCCGTTTGTAGAGCGATGCTTGAAGCCCGGAGGCATCATAGTTCTTGAGGCTTACTCGGAGGCGCAACTTATTCGCAACACCGGAGGCCCGAAAGATTTGGATATGTTGATGACGAAGGCCAAGATTGAACGGGAGTTTCCAAACTGCGATCCAATCCTCCTGCGGGAACTAGAGCGGGAAATCTGTGAAGGCACCTACCATACGGGCATAGCTTCAGTCGTGCAGTTCATTGGTAGAAAGAAAGCCTAACAATTCATTCAAGCCGACGCCGCTTCGCGGCGGTGCGACCTCGGTGCCGAACTTCCGTTTCTGCCCGTGATCGGTCCTTCGGGCCACGAATTCATCTGACCCTGTCTGTCCGATTAAGTACCGATGAATACAGGTAACGTTTCACGTTTTTGAAAGTGGTCCTGCCACCCACTTGCCTGCCTGCATCACGCCCATAATCCTGCTGCGGTCACGGAGCAGCTCGATATGGCGAAGCGGATTACCTTTGAATAACAGAAGATCCGCCAGTTTCCCCTTCTCAATCGTTCCTACCTGATCTTGAATCCCGATCAAATGTGCAGCGGCGGAAGTTGAGGCGAGAATCGCCTGCATCGGGCTCATGCCGAAGGCGACCATCCGCTCGAGTTCCTGAGCGTTCTCGCCGTGAAAGTTAAAGGGCGTTCCCGCGTCCGTGCCCATCGCGATCTGGATGCCGTTCCCTAGCGCATTCTTGAAGCTTACTTTGTGGCGTTTCGTCATAGATTTGGCCTTGTCCAAGGCGCTTTCTGGAATGCCGCACCCAAGCCTGCATGCGGCAGTGGTGGCCAGCGCGGAGAGTGTCGGCACCATGAAGACGCCCTGCTGTTTCATCATGGTCGCGGCTTCTTCGTCCATGAGCGTCGCATGCTCGATCGAATGGACTCCGGCGCGGACGGCGTTCTTCATCCCTGATGATCCATGGGCATGGGCGGCGACTTTCCGTCCGGCTCGTTGCGCTTCGTCCACGGCGGCCTGGAGTTCTTCCAGGGTCATTTGCGCCTGGTCCGGCGAGGTGCCGGGCGTGAGGACGCCGCCCGATGCAATGACTTTAATGACGGAAGCCCCGGCGGCAATTTGCGCGCGCACGACGGAACGGACTTGCTCCGCTCCCTCCACCTCTTGACCGATAAACCGGGCGTGGCCGCCGATCATGCAAATCGCCAGACCTGCCGCGACAATGCGAGGCCCGGGGACGAGTCCACTATCGATAGCCCGTTGCAAGGTAAAGATGGAGTGGTCGCGTGATCCTACGTCGCGCAGGGTGGTGAAGCCTGCCTCCAAAGACTTTCTCGCCGCCTGGCTTGATTTGAGCAAGGTCAGAGCGGGCGTCTCTTGGGCAATCGCTTCGACGACGTCCGGCTCGCCCCCAAGACAGAGATGGACATGACAGTCGATCAAGCCTGGTAGCAGCGTGAGGCCACGGCCATCGATTTTTGTTATTCCACGCGGGAGGGAGATCTCTCGATCAGATCCGACAGCGGCAATTGTGGCGCCGCGAATGACGACTGTGGCCCGTTCGATCGTCCGTCCGGTCCCGTCGATGATGCGCACTGAGCGAATGGCAAGGGACTTCATCACGGTGTGGCCCCTCACATCGGCGGATTTGTCGTTGGGGCCTTCTCCTGAGGAGCGGGATACGGCTCCATATGCTCGGCTAGCGTCAGGGCGAAGAACAAGTACGCGGCTATAGCGAGAAAGGCAAAGGCCCCGGCGACGATCATCCAGAGTGACGGTTTGTTCTTCATGCGATCGAAGTCCTCGTTGTCAAGATGCCCTACGGCCATAGACCCTAGCGGCAGCCCGGAGTGCGGTCCCTGGAGTGGAAAGCCAGCCGTCACGGATAAAGAGGTCTTCCAGCGCATTGAGCAGGGTCAAGACGTGAGCCTCGGTCGATGATTCACCCATCAAGCCGATGCGCCAGACCTTCTCCTTCAGTGGGCCGAGTCCGCCGCCGATTTCAATGCCATAGGTCGAGAGCAGGTTCGCCCGTATCTTCGCTTCAGGAATATGAGAAGGGACTGCGACACAGGTCAACATCGGCAGTCGATGCTCTATTGGGGGAAGGGGAGAAAGCCCGAGCTCGGTTAGGCCCGCAACCAAGGCGTCGCCGTTCAGCCGATGGCGAGTGAAGCGGGCGGGCAATCCTTCTTCTTCGACGAGTCGCAACGCTTCCCGCAGGGCATAGAGCATGGAGATCGGCGCCGTGTGGTGGTAGGCTCTGGAACCTTCGGCCCAGTAGTCCGCGATCAAAGCCATATCCAAGTACCAACTCTGGCAGGGGGTACGCCTGGCTCTAATGGCGGCCATGGCGCGGTCGCTGAGGGTGAAGGGAGACAATCCTGGCGGACAGCTCAAACATTTTTGCGTGGCGCTATAGCAGACATCGATGCCCCAACGGTCGATCTCGACCGGTGCGCCCCCCAGCGATGTCACGGCATCGACGATGAAGAGCGTGTCATGGTTGCGGCAGAGGTTGGCGATCGGCTCAAGCGGCTGCCAGGCGCCGGTCGAGGTTTCGGCATGCACGATGGCCACGGCTTTGACCGGGCCGGATCGACGCAATGCTGCTTCAATGGCATCAGGTTCTATGATCTGTCCCCAGGGGGCTTCGACCAGGATGGCTTTGCCCCCGCAGCGTTCGACAACAGTGGCGAGGCGTGTGCCGAACAGGCCATTGACTCCGATGATCACCGCATCGCCAGGTTCAACGATATTCACGATCGACGCTTCCATACCGGCTGAGCCGGTGCCGGAGATCGCGATGGTGAAACGGTTGCTGGTCTGAAAGACAACGCGCAACAGGGTTTGGATATCGTCCATGAGCGCCAGAAAGGCTGGGTCCAAGTGGCCGAGCAGTGGAGTAGAAAGGGCACGCAGGACTCGCGGATGCACCATACTTGGCCCAGGGCCAAGCAGCAGCCTGCGTGGGGGGATGAAGTTTTTAAACGGCATGGGGCTCCGAGTCTAGTTCATTTGGTCTGTCTGGTCTATCTGGTCTGTCCCGTGTATTTGGTTGAACGAAACTAACCAGATGAACCAGACAGACGAGATAGACCAGATAGACCAGATAGACCAGAGTATAGCGGAGTACAGTCTCTTTCGGCCACCATGGTATAGTTCGAGCCATGATTGAACCAATCCCATTGTTTCCCCCTGAGCCACCGCAGCCCAAATCCTGGTGGCGAGCTACCAATGTGCCGCCGGTGATTGGTGTCTATTCCTGGCGGTTCTCGCCCACGGTATCGCTGTTGTCCGCGCTCTTCCTCTTAGTTTCTCTGGCGTCGGTGGTAGGGCTGTCTATATCGGCATCGAAGCTGGATCGGATCGAGTCACCCGAGCAGGCGCTGAGTCTTATGGTCAGTCGGACGAGGGATATGGAGGAGGGACTCAAGCGTGCACCCCAGTGGGAACAGCAGCTCTTGGCCTGGACTTCCGGCGGTGACGAAGCTGAACGATCAAACGAGATTGAATGGTATCGGGAACTGGCGGAGATCTCGGAAGACCCGTTGGTGCCCCTTCAGTTGGCGATTCTCCAAGCCGAGGCCGGCCATGTCTCGCAGGCGCTCCTCTCCGCGCATGAGTGGGCCGGGGCAGAAGATCCGCTTCCTCAGTTTGCCGATCTGGTGATGGCCGCCTATGGCGAAGCGCCGGTTCAGGACGCGGACAAGTACGTCTTATGGCAAGCAGAGGTGGCGGAGCTGTTGCCGTCTGGTTGGTTTTACGATCGGTTGGCTGAACGTTTGGCGCGACGCGCCGACGATGCCGCACTCCTGTCCAGAATTCAGGACCAGGCCGCGGTGCGTGTCGACCACCAGTTTGCCCGGTCGAATCGCTTGACGTTTGTCGAACTCGGCGTGATGGCAGTTGGCACCGTGGTGTGTGGGCTGCTCTGGTTCAGAAGGAATAAGCCGTCCAGTTTCATCCGGCTGCATGAGCCTGGGGTGCCGCCGCCGTGGCCAGGGGGGATCGGCGCAGCGGTATTGCTGCGAGGCGGCGCGATCGGCGCGATGGTCACTGCTCTGTTTTTACTCTATGCGTCACCCGATAACGTCTCGCTCCGGGCCTTGGCCATTCCGCTGTCGAATGTGCCGTTACTCTTCTTGGCCCATCGGTACCTCTTCAAGCCGTCCGGCATGACGTTCGATGCCGGTTTTGGTCTTGAAATTGGCTGGGCTCGTACCGGTCGTCTGGCTGCGGCGGTGTTGGCGGTGGTGGCAGCTGGTTTATGGGGCGGCTGGATCATGGATCGGGTATCGGAATCGTTCCATCTGACAAGCCACTGGGCCGAATGGTTCGACGCAGATCTC
>JAABQN010000041.1 GCA_011391455.1 Nitrospiraceae bacterium | reverse complement strand
CAGATCTCGTCTGGGCCACGCCCTCCCTGACGGCCGTCAGTTTAGCCGAATATGTGGTCTTTGCGCCGCTGTTCGAAGAACTTGCGTTTCGTGGATTGTTGTTTGCGATTCTCCGCCGCAAGTTCAGCTTCCTGCCCGCTGCGTTGATCAGCGCCGGTATTTTCGGCATCGCCCATGGCTATGGATGGGTGGGGTTACTGAGTGTTTGTTGGAGCGGCGTGCTCTGGGCTTGGATCTACGAAAAGACAGGGAGTCTGCTGCCAGGAATCTTGGCTCACGCGATCAATAATTTGCTGGTGTGCTTAGCCGTAATGGCCCTCCTCCGCTAGCGGACGTTGAAACTGACTTTCAACTGCGTTCTCGGTTCGCGAATGTCCTCAACGTACCCCTGAGGGTACGCCT
>JAABQN010000040.1 GCA_011391455.1 Nitrospiraceae bacterium | reverse complement strand
ACGGCGACACGACCGTGAGCAGCACCGATGAAATCAGCCCGAGAAAACCGCCGACGACAGCGCCGCGGGTCGTGCAGTCTTTCCACAACACTGACATAAACAACACCGGGAAGTTGGCCGATGCCGCGATCGCGAATGCCAGGGAGACCATGAACGCAACGTTCTGTTTCTCGAACACGATTCCCAACAGCACGGCCAGGATTCCCAGCGCCACCGTGGTCATGCGCGAAACCCGCAACTCGGAAGCGCTGTCGGCCTTGCCACCTTTGATAGCCGTCGCGTATAGGTCGTGTGACACGGCTGACGCACCCGACAGCGTGAGACCGGCAACGACCGCCAGGATGGTGGCGAACGCCACGGCCGAGATGAAGCCGAGAAACACATTGCCACCCACCGCGCTGGCCAGGTGCACCGCCGCCATGTTGCTACCGCCCTTGAGCATACCGTTAGTATCGAGGAACTCCGGGTTGGTCAGCACGAAGGTGATTGCGCCGAAACCGATGATGAAGGTCAGCAGGTAGAAATAGCCGATCCATCCGGTCGCCCACATCACCGACTTGCGCGCTTCCTTGGCACTCGGTACCGTGAAAAAGCGCATCAGGATGTGCGGCAGGCCAGCCGTGCCGAACATCAGCGCCATGCCGAACGAGATCGCCGAGATCGGGTCCTTGACGAAGTTGCCCGGTCCCATGATCGACTGACCGGCAGCCGTTGCTTCCGCCGACGGCTCGCCCGCGGCTGTGGCCAGGCCGGCTTTGATCTCGACCGCTTTGGCAAACATCGCCTCCAGGCTGAAGCCGAAATTCAGCAGCACCATGAACGCCATGAAGGTTGCGCCGCCTAGCAGCATGCAGGCTTTGATGATCTGCACCCAGGTGGTTGCTGTCATGCCGCCAAACAACACGTAGACCATCATCAGCGCGCCGACGATGACCACCGCCATCCAGTAATCAAGACCGAACAGGAGCTTGATCAACTGGCCGGCGCCAACCATCTGCGCGATCAGGTAGAATGCCACCACCACCAGCGTGCCAGAGGCTGCGAAGATGCGGATCGGCGCCTGCTTGAACCGGAAGGCAGCGACATCGGCGAAGGTGAACTTGCCGAGGTTGCGCAGGCGCTCGGCCATCAGGAACGTGAGCACCGGCCAGCCGACCAAAAAGCCGATCGAGTAGATGAGGCCATCGTAGCCACTGGCCATTACCGCCGCCGAAATACCCAGGAACGATGCCGCAGACATGTAGTCACCGGCAATCGCCAGACCGTTCTGGAAACCCGTAATGTTCCCACCTGCTGTATAAAAAACCGCCGCCGACTTGGTTCGAGCCGCTGCCCATTTTGTGATGAACAGCGTGAACAACACAAAAACACCGAACATGCCGATCGCCGTCCAGTTGATCGCCTGCTTCTGCGCCTGGCCCACATCCGGGCTGGCGGCATACACCGATGTGGCAACAGCCAACAGCACAGCCACGGTTAGCCCGGAACGCACTGCATTGAGATACGTGCGATGCCAGCCGGTCACTTCAGTAGCTCTTTGGCAATGGCGTCGGACAACGCATCGAACTCGCGGTTGGCGCGATTCACGTAGTACGCGGTGATCACGACCGTGAACACGATGACGCCAAAGCCGATCGGAATGCCCATGGTCATCACGCCGGCGCCAAGTTTCTGTGACAGAAAACTCTTATTGAACGCCACCAGCAGAATGAAGCCGTAGTAGACGATCATCGTCACTAGGGTCAGCCACCAGCCGAAGCGGGTTCGCTTGGCTTTCAGCGCCTGATAGTTCGGATTGTTCGCAATTCGCGTGACCAACTCAGCATCCACGGTGCTTCCTCGAAGTCATTGGTTCGATGCCATTTTCAGACCCTGAACGATGTGTGCATCGCTCGCATACACGGTCCTTACGCGCGACCAAGTGCGTACGCCGTGCCCGCAGCGACCTGCATACGGACTTTCAGTGAGCGCTATCGCTTGATCAGCAGTGAGGAACGCACAAAGGCATTGTCACGTGAACGTAGCTGTGCTGCAAGAACACGACGATTAACGACAGGAACTACATCGCCGCATTCCCGATGGGGAGCAGGCACCTTTCGATGCAATCCAACGCGAACAGGGACAGGCACCGCCTGATGGTGGGGCCTATTCCCTACACCCCCGCTTCCTTCAGCACTTGCCCCGTATACGACCGTTTCGACTTGGTGATGTCTTTCGGTGGCCCTTCGGCCACGATTTCACCACCGCGATCGCCACCCTCCGGGCCGAGGTCAATGACCCAATCCGCGTTCTTGATGACATCAAGATTATGTTCAATCACCACCACGGTGTTGCCGGCTTCAACCAGCCGATCCAGCACATCGAGCAGTCGCTGCACATCGGCGAAATGAAGGCCGGTCGTCGGTTCATCCAGGATGTACATCGTGCGTCCGGTCGGACGTTTAGACAGTTCGCGCGAGAGTTTGACTCGTTGCGCCTCGCCACCGGACAGCGTCGTGGCGGACTGGCCAAGTTTCACGTAGTGCAGCCCGACATCGTGCAAGGTGTCGAGCTTCCGTTTGATGAACGGGATATGTTCGAAGAACTCCACGGCATCGTCCACCGTCATATTCAACACATCGGCGATGCTCTTTCCCTTATGGTGAATCTCCATCGTCTCGCGATTGTACCGTTGGCCCTTGCAGACCTCGCAGGTCACATAGACATCCGGCAGGAAATGCATCTCGATCTTGATCAATCCATCGCCCTGGCAGGCTTCGCAGCGTCCGCCCTTCACATTGAAACTATAGCGGCCAGGCTTATACCCCCGAACGCGGGACTCCGGCAGATTGGAATAGAGATCCCGGATGAAACCGAACAGACCTGTGTAGGTCGCTGGATTCGACCGCGGAGTCCGGCCGATCGGGGCCTGGTCGATGTCGATCACTTTATCCAGCGCCTCGACACCGAGCAGTTCTTTGCAGCCATCGATCTTCGGTTTTTTCTGATAGAGCAACTGGGAGAGAGAGTGGAACAACACCTCAAGTACTAGCGTGCTCTTTCCAGATCCGGACACACCGGTCACACAGGTGAGCAGACCGAGCGGAATCTTGGCGGTCATTCCCTTGAGATTGTGTTTCTTGGCCCCCACGATGGACAGCAGGCCCTTGGCCTTGCGCTGGCGGCGAGGCAGGCTGACCATCTGTGTGCCGCGAAGATACTGGCCTGTCAGCGAGTCGAGATTTCCCATGACGTCGGTCGGCGTGCCTTGGGCAATGACTTGGCCGCCGTGCGTCCCGGCTCCCGGCCCCATATCCAGCAGATAGTCCGCTGCCATCATGGTTTCTGCATCGTGCTCGACCACTACCACCGTGTTGCCCAGGTCACGCAGCCGCAACAGGGTCTGGAGCAAACGCCGATTATCCCGCTGATGGAGACCGATCGATGGTTCATCGAGGATATAGAGAACGCCGACGAGGCCGGAACCAATTTGCGTGGCGAGCCTAATCCGTTGGCCTTCTCCGCCGGACAGGGTGGCGGCCGCCCGATCCAATGTCAGGTAATCCAGGCCGACGTTGACGAGAAACCCGAGCCGTTCGCGAATCTCTTTCAAGATGCGATGGGCAATCACCAGTTCACGCTCGGTTAATTTTAACGAACCGAAGAAATCCGCAGCTGCCCGCACGGACAGATGGGTCACCTCCGCGATCGACAGTGTCGCCAACTTGACCGACAGGCTTTCGGGCCGCAACCTCGCGCCTTTGCAGATACCACAGGGTTCCAGCAACGTGAAGTCTTCATCGTCCTGAGAGCCTGGTGTCATGGCGTAGCCGATGCCGTCGCAAGCTGGACAGGCTCCATGAGGGCTGTTGAACGAAAAGACGCGCGGGGTGATCTCGGGGTAACTGACACCGCAGCGGATACAGGCGAGCTTCTCGCTATAGAGCGACACCTTCCCATTTTCCGTCAACACTCCGACCAGCCCGCTGGCGAGTTTCAACGAGGTCTCCACGGAATCGGCCAACCGCCGACCCATGGCCTCTCCCTGCTTCATCACCAGCCGATCGACCACGATTTCAATCGTGTGTTTCTTCTGCTTATCGAGTGCGATGTCCTCGCCCAAGTCCACCAGCTGACCATCGACCCTCGCCCGGACGTAGCCGGCCCGGCGCATGTCGAGGAGTTCTTTTCTATATTCGCCTTTTCTACCACGGACGATCGGGGCCAATAGCTGAAATTTGCTTCCCTCAGGCAGCAGGCCGATGGCATCCACCATCTGTTGCACCGTCTGCGCTGTTATTTCATCGCCGCACTGAAAGCAGGAGGGGCGTCCGACCCGGGCAAAGAGGAGACGGAGGTAGTCGTAAATTTCCGTCACGGTGCCGACGGTAGATCGGGGGTTATGGCTGGTGCTCTTTTGCTCGATGGAAATGGCGGGCGAGAGCCCTTCGATCGAATCAACGTCTGGTTTGCCCATCTGTTCGAGGAACTGCCGGGCATAGGCCGAGAGCGACTCGACGTACCGCCGTTGCCCCTCGGCATAGATCGTGTCGAAGGCCAGCGACGACTTGCCCGACCCGCTCAGTCCCGTGATGACGACGAGCCGGTCGCGTGGAATCGTCACATCGATGTTCTTGAGATTGTGCTCCCGCGCCCCTTTAATGATGATCGAGTTATGCATCAGGGGCGGGATTATAGCATGAGGTCTTGGCTATCTTGACAAACCCGGAAGGCCGGTGCTACCACGGTCTCATGGTGCATGTGGATACACCCCCCGTTCAGAAAGGGACCGATTCCCCAGCGGCTCCGATCGCCGTTTCGACCTGGACCGGCTCGGCCCGTGAACAGGCCGTTCAGCGGATGTTTACGTCGATCGCCGGCGTCTATGACCTCAACAACACGCTGCTGAGTTTTGGGCTTCACTATCGATGGAAAAAAATTACTGCTTCTTATGTTCCGGTCACCACGGGA
This sequence comes from Nitrospiraceae bacterium, assembly GCA_011391455.1. GTDB lineage: Bacteria > Nitrospirota > Nitrospiria > Nitrospirales > Nitrospiraceae > Palsa-1315. The sequence continues at coordinate 7,599 of JAABQN010000040.1, read as the reverse complement.
GGCCGGGCGCTTGACGTAGGATCCGGCACAGCCGATCTTGCGCTCTTGGTCGAACCCCGCATGGGAACCAATGGACGCGTCATCGCCTCAGACCTGAACCATGCCATGCTCGTAGAGGGGCTGAAGAAGGTTACCGGGCGGGGTCTAGGGCGGAAGATCACCTGTCTTGAAGCCAACGCCGAACATCTGGGGTTTCCCAGCGGAACCTTTCATGCCGTGACCACAGGGTTCTGCATGAGGAATGTCGGTGATCTTCGGCAGGCGCTCACAGAAATTCACCGTATTTTGCAGCCAGGCGGGAGATTTGTGTGCCTGGAGTTTTCACGACCAATCTTCGGGTGGCTGCGGGCACTGTACGATTGGTACTCATTCCGGCTTCTTCCCTGGATCGGCACGAAGGTGGCCCATGACACGACCGGCGTCTACGAATATCTCCCTGCCTCTATCCGGAATTTCCCGGACCAGGAACGATTGAAGCAGATGCTTCTTGACGCAGGTTATCGTCAAGTCACCTATCGCAACCTGAGTGGCGGGATCGTGGCGATACATGTGGCAACAAAATAGCCAGTGCTGAGTTCTGAGTCTTGAGTTCTAAGTTGTTTGGAACTCAGAACTCAGAACTTCTAACTCAGAACACTATGGATTCTATCCTTTACATTTTCCTCCCTTGTAAGAAGGTCTATCCGATAGGAGTGACCTATCTCGCTGATTTTATTCATCGGCGAAAGCCGGATGTGCGGCAGCGAATCCTCGATCTCTCTCTCTTTCCCGACGCCCAACGGATCAGTGCGGTTCGCGATGCCGCCATCGAGTTCAAGCCGGACCTCGTCTGTTTCTCCTGGCGCGACATTCAGATCTTTTCTCCGCATGAGGGAGACTCCTCGCTGGAACATGCGTTTAATTTCTATTTTGCCAGCAATCCACTCAAACGGATCGCCGCCTCGTTTGCGGGTGTACAACAGCTCTATCGCTACTACAGTCATATCCGGGCGGCGCTCTCCTATCCCTGGCTGATTGCAAAGGAGTTCCCGAAGGCGCAGATCATGATCGGCGGCGGGGCCTTTACCGCCTTTGCCGATCAGCTCATCCTGAAACTCCCGGAAGGCACCATCGGGATTCTCGGGGAGGGTGAAGACGCCATTCTCAAGGTCATTGACGGCCAGTCTCTGGAGAACGAGCGCTATATTCTCCGGGAGGGAAAGACCGTTCGAAAGGGCCAGCAGGGGTCGCCGGCTCTCCTTGACGCGTTGACCGTCGACCTGCCCTACCTGACCTCGATTTTTCCTCAGCATCGGGAATATCTGGGCGAATCTATCGGAGTCCAGTCGAAGCGAGGCTGCCCCTACGATTGCGCGTTCTGCCTCTACCCCTACATTGAAGGGAAGCGGGTGCGTTATCGGCCACCCTCCATGGTTGTCAAGGATATCTCTCAGCACTACCATCAATGGGGCGCCAGGCGTTTCTGGTTCACGGATGCCCAATTTATTACCGGGAAAGAAGCCTATCCCCAATGCACCGAGATCCTTGAACGGATCCTTGCCGAGAAGCTGGAGATCGAGTGGTCCGGCTATATCAGAACATCGCTCATTACCCCGGAGTTGGCCAAGCTCATGGTCCGATCCGGCGTCGGTGATCTCGAAGTCGCCATTACGTCTGGCTCCCAGGAAGTCTTGAACGACCTCCATATGGGATTCAAGCTTGAGCGGCTGTACGATGGCTGTCGCTATCTGGCAGAAGCGGGATTCAAGGGGAAGGTCATTCTTAATTATTCGCTAAATAGCCCGAAAGAGACCGAGGAATCCCTGCTCCAAAGTGTGGAGTCCTATAAGAAAGTGGCCGCGATTCTGGGTGAGGAGCGAGTCTTCCCCCTGATGTTCTTTTTGGGCATTCAGCCGAACACCGACTTGGAACAACGGCTGTTAGAAGAAGGGTATCTCTCGGCCGGCTATAACCCGCTGATGCTGACCCCGACGAGTATCAGAAAGCTTCTCTATAATCCGGCACCACTGAACTCGTTTATCGCCAAGGCCTGCCTTAGGGCCTGGGAACGAAAAGAAGGAAGCCGGGATCCGCGCAAGTGGACTGGCTCTTTGTCCCAAACCCCAAAAGAATCAGGCCCCTATGCCGACCAGAGTTTGATTCGAGGGATCGAGGGGAATTCCGGACGTGATGCCCTCTTGTCCCTGGAAGAGATTCTCCGGTCCCGGAAGTCCCTTCGCTCCGCAAAAGAGTCGAGCGAAAAATCCCTCGCGACTCCGGCATCCTAACGTCGTCCCACCAGTTCCCCCGGCACCTTGCATTCGAATTCAGGCCGGTGCTAGCATGTGCGTTCTTTGAGGGTAGGGAAGTACGTCAACCATTTGGAAATTCTGATAATTACCTCGTTCGCCCTGGCCTGGAGGGCATCTTGAGGAGACATCTCGATGTATAAGACGATCTATGTCCCAGTCGATAACTCCGACCATTCCAATACCGCTGTCGATGTCGGAGTCCATTTTGCCAAAGCCTTCGGCTCGAAGATCGTGGGCAGCCATGTCTACGCGGCTAAAATGCATGACAAGCGCTTCAAGCAGATGGAAGCGGGCTTGCCTGAAGAGTATCACGATGAAAAAGAGCTCGACCGGCAACGCCAAATCCACGATTCGCTGATCACCCGCGGCCTCCAGATCATCACCGACTCCTACCTCGACTATGTCGATAAGAAATGCGCGGAAAACAATCTTCCGATCGAGCGCCGCTCGCTCGAAGGCCGGAATTGGAAGGTATTGGCCGAAGACATCAATACCAATGCCTACGACCTGGTCATCATGGGCGCTTTGGGCGTCGGTGCGGTGAAGGACAGCGTAATCGGCAGCAACACCGAGCGGGTGCTTCGCCGCGTGCGAAACTCGGACATGCTGATCATCAAGCAAATCCAGCCCATGACCGGCGGAAGAATTGTGGTCGCCGTGGACGGCAGCCCCTATTCCTTTGGCGGACTCATGACCGGCCTGGCGTTGGGCAAGGCGTTCAACATGCCGGTCGAAGCCATCTCGGCGTTTGATCCCTATTTTCACTATGCTGCCTTTCACAGTATCTCGGGCGTCCTCAATGAGGAAGCCGGCAAAGTGTTCCGATTCAAAGAGCAGGAGAAGCTGCACGAGGAAATCATCGACAGCGGCCTTGCGAAGATCTACCAGTCGCACCTCGACATCTGCAGAGAACTCGCTCAGGCCGAACAAACCGACGTCAAGACCACCCTGTTGGATGGCAAGGCCTTCGAGAAAATCATTCAATATGTGCGGAAGGATATCCCGGCATTGCTGATCGTTGGACGGATCGGCGTGCACAGCGACGAGGATATGGACATCGGCAGCAACACGGAAAATCTGTTGCGGTCCGCGCCCTGTAATATCCTGGTGTCGAACAGGAAGCACGTACCGCCGATCGATACATTGGCAGAGTACACGATCGCCTGGACTGAAGAAGCCCTCCGCCGGATGGAAAAGATCCCCGTATTTGCCAGAGGGGTCGCCAAGACTGCGATTCACCGCTACGCCATCGAAAAGGGCCATACCATCATCAGCAACACGGTCGTCGATTCAGCTGTGGGAGACCTCCTGCCCAAGGGGGCGATGGATGCCATGCACGCGCTGGGTGGCAGTCTGGATGCCGCAGGCATCGACCGAGAAAAAATGCAAGCTGACGAATCCGTGATGAAGGATCTCATGGGCTCGACGCTTAGCGGCATGATGACCGAGGTTGTGGAAGAAAAGCCGAAAGTGAGTGCCGGCACCCAGGCTTACTTGGACCGGATGAACCAGAATTACTTCGTCTGCGACGGCTGTGGCTACATCGGAAAAGGCGCGACACCCGTGAAGTGCCCTGTCTGCGCCGCAGGAGGCGATCGCTTCAAACTGGTCGACAAGCAGCTTTTTGAAGCAGCGGCGCACGTGGAAGGGGTTCTCGAAACCGACCTGGCCTACGATGACGTTCCCATGCAATGGACGAAAGATGCCAAAGATGGAATCCGCGCGGTTCCAGCCGGCTTCCAACGTAGGCGCGCTAAGGCCAAAATTGAGAAAACCGCCCGCAAGCTGGGTATGACCACGATCACGCTGGAATATGCCGCGCCTATGATCCAGGAAGCTGCGTCAGAAGACTACACCCCTATCTTTGCCAATAAGGGAACCGGGGCCTCGACCGAAGCTCAGGCTACTGTTGCTGCTGCGACAAATGGCGCCAATGGCGCGATTGCCGCTCATGAGAATGGCCAGGGAAACGGGAACGGCCATGCGGCGGAACCTGTCCCTGCTTCTCCCTATACCTGGATGCCGGAGGCGCAATCACGGCTCGAACGGGCTCCTGAAGGGTTTATGCGCGACTGTACACGTGCCCTCATCGAGAAACATGCCGATAAGATCGGCGTCATAGTCATCACAGCTGAAGTGGCTCACGAGGGCATTGAGCAGGCCAAGGACTACATGGCGGAAGCTATGAAGACCGGCAACCTGAAGGACATGATTGCGAATCTCACCGGCAAAACGAAATCATAAGTGCTGAGTCTTGAGTTCTGAGTTGTCCCCGGATCCATACACCTCGTTTCAACTGATCAACTCAGAACTTATAACTCAGAACTCATAACTGGAGCTTCGTGCGTGGGTAAATCTCTTCCAATCTTCAATGCCCCGTCACTTGCGGGCGCGTTTGGAAGCATCCAGCAGCAGGTCTCGCAGTTTTTTACTCCGCCATCCACAGTTCCTGCGCCCCACGACGGACGGACGGTCGATGATTTCAAACCCTATCTCATCGCTCTGAACCTCACGAAGCGCTGCAACCTCAAGTGCGACCATTGTTACCTCGACGCGACGACGAAATCCGCCGGCGGAGACGATGAACTCTCGACCGAAGAGTGCTACAAGCTCATCGATCAGATTGCCGAGGTCAATAGAGGCTGTCTCCTTGTGATCACGGGCGGCGAACCACTCGTTCGCCCCGACATCCTCGATATCGCGCGCCACGCCGTGAAGCTCGGTTTCATGGTGGTGTTCGGGACCAATGGCATGTTGATCGACGACAGGATGGCGAAGGAGCTGGTTGCGATCGGCGTGATGGGCATGGGCATCAGTATCGATTCGCTCGATCCTCAGAAACATAATCGTTTCCGTGGCGTGCCAGGTGCATGGGAAGCTGCACTCGCCGGCATCGAGGCCTGCAAGCGGAACGGACTGGCTTTCCAGGTACACTTCAGCGCGCAGCCCATGAATTATCAGGAACTGCCAGAGGTGATCGATTGGGCGCATCAGCTTGGCGCCAAAGTACTCAATGTCTTCTTTATGGTCTGCACAGGCCGCGGTGAGGAACTGACCGACATCACTCCGGCCCAGTATGAAGAGGTGCTCGGCTATCTGGTCAACTGTCAGGATAATTACAAGGGCATGCTCGTCCGGGCTCGCTGTGCGCCACATTTCAAGCGGCTCGCGTACGAGAAGGATCCAAACTCTCCAATAACTAAGGCGACTGGGTACATGGGGGGCGGCTGCCTCGCCGGTACCAACTACGCGCGTGTGACCCCTAACGGTGAACTGACCCCTTGCCCCTATATGCCGCTTTCCGCCGGGAATATCCGCGAGACCAGCTTCGTCGATCTGTGGGAAAAGTCCGATGTGTTTAATTCTTTCCGCTACCCCCACCTGAAGGGGAAATGCGGCGATTGCGAATACACAGACATCTGCGGCGGCTGCCGCGCGCGCCCCTACGTTGATCACGGCGACTGGCTGGATGAAGATCAATGGTGTCTCTACACGCCAAAAGGCGGCGAGAAGATCAAGGTCGCATTTAATACGCCGGAAGAAAGCCTTGTGGCGTGGGACGGGGATTCGGAAACACGACTCAACCGGATTCCCTATTTCTTACGCGCCATGGTGAAAAAGGGCGTTGAAAAGCATGCGCGCGAGAATAATATCCCGCTGATTACCATTGAGTTAATGGAAGAACTCCGCAAAAAACGCTTCGGCAACGACGCACCGATGTTCAAATTCGAGCGTTAGGGGTAAGGCGTGAGGGGTAAGGGGTGGTAGGAAGTATTTTCTCAGAGCGCGATCCTCACGCCTCACGCCTTACGTTTCACGCCTAACGGTTATCGGAGTGGACGGGTTTCAAAGCACCGTGACAGACTTCAATGCGCTGATCCCAATCATCAATCATTGGCTTCACCTCTTGTCGGCGGTCGTCTGGATCGGCGGACTCGCATTCCTCGTTATGGCCGTGACTCCTGGACTGAGGAAGGCGGTTTCCAGGGAGCAGATCAAGCCGATCACCGACGCGTTCTATCAGCATTACAAAAAAGTCGCGGGTATCCTGCTCATCGTCCTGCTGTTTACCGGTGGTATCAATTTCCACTACGTCAATCAGGCCATCACCTTGCAAACCGGTAGCGGGATTCAGAACCATGCGAAATACCTGACCGTCTTTTTCATCAAACTCTTTCTCGCCCTGTGTCTCCTCACGCTCTTCCTCTACACGGTGCTTTTCAAGTCCGATGACGCAGAAGAAGAGGGAGGGGAATCCTATGAAGCAATCCCTTTTCAACGAGCCGCGCTCTGGATCGGCATCTTCATCCTCCTCTGCGCTGCTGCGATGAAACATCTCCACCAGTAGACCTGGCTCCATCTTCAGCTTCCCATCGCTTCCATCTGCTGTATTTCCTCCGTGCCTGTATCTCGTAGGATAAGGAACGTACCGAAACGGATACGCTTCTGTCCGATGGACTCATTTCCTTCCCTTGCTCATTAAGCCGCGTCTACTCAATAGCTTATGATGTAGGTTCTGGAATATTGTCACCGGGAAAACCGTGGTATAGGGGTTGCTGTATCGCTGTATTCTTCTGATCGCCAGACGGAAGGGGTACATGGTCACTGGTCGAAGCTGGAAGTGTATTGGCGAAGCGAAACGCCGACGGGTGCCCACTCAAGAGGCTTATGCCTCTCATGCCGGTGGGACTACCTCTGGATTATGCCCATCCGGAGTCCTCCCGCCGCCATGCGCTTCTGCCATCAGGGCTGCGTCCTGCCACAAGCAGCGGCGCGGCCCTCCAATCTGACAGGGGCCGCCTGAAGTATGAATCAGGCCATAGTCCGGGGCTGTATCAGTTCAGGGGGAAATATAGAGAGGTGTAGAATGTCGCTGACCGATCAGGCCATTTTAAGTCGCTCGACCAAGAATGAACATTGTGCTGTTCCTAACCCGTCTCCTAGATCGCACGAAGCTGGGCAGCAACAACCCCCACGAATGGTCAGGCTAACCGTCAGCCTGCCTGGCGATCTCGTCGATCGCCTGCGCGATGCAGTGTATTGGAGTCCAAGTTTGACGCTCGCATGGCTGATCGCACAGTCCCTACGGACCTCCCTGACAGAGATGGAATCCTTGCGTCAGAGTCCCTTCCCGAAACGAACGAGAGCGCTCCGCGCGGGACGCCCTCGATTGGTCGGACAGTCGATGAATGTATCTCCTCGTGCCGGGATCACCAGCAACGAGACAGCGACCCTTATCTCATGACGGTTCAGCGAGTGATGGCCAGGAGGAGAGAGTTCCACAAGCCCGGCTTGTTCCCTCTCCACC
>JAABQN010000039.1 GCA_011391455.1 Nitrospiraceae bacterium | reverse complement strand
CACAGGCTGCAGCTCAAGGATCTGTTTCTTGATTGTGACGGCGATGCCCTCCTCGTGAAGGTCGAGCCGGTCGGCCCGACGTGCCACACGGGGGAGCGGGCCTGCTTCTTTTCTCGTCTGGACTCGCCGGAGACGAAGACGTCCGAGTCCTGGGGCGGCATTCTCGAACGCCTCTACCAGACGATCCAAGAGCGGAAACGTCAGCCTTCGAGCGAGTCCTACACCTCCAAACTGCTGGAAGGCGGGGTTGATCGTATTTTGAAGAAAATCGTCGAGGAAGCTGGTGAGGTGGCGATAGCCGGGAAGGGCGGGAAGAAGGACGAAATCGTGTATGAAACGGCAGATCTGTTATTCCATACCTTGGTGGCGTTGGGTTACCACGGCATCACACCTCAAGAGGTCTATCAGGAGCTGGCGACTCGGTTTGGAAAGTCGGGCTTGAGAAAGGGAAGCAGCTCATGAGCGAGTGCCTCTTTTGCAAAATCGTCGCGAGAACCATTCCTGCGGCGCTCGTCTATGAAGATGACCTGGTGGTCGCGTTCGACGATATCAATCCCCAGGCGCCGATTCATACGCTCGTCATTCCACGAAAACATGTGGTTTCGATTGCGGAACTTCAAGATTCAGATGTCGGGCTTCTCGGGCGTCTGATGCTGGCCGGCAATACGATCGCAAAACAGAAGGGGATTGCCGATGCCGGCTATCGCTTAGTCGTCAATACCGGTGCACATGGCGGGCAGAGCGTGTTTCATCTTCATCTCCATGTGCTTGGCGGGCGGCACATGGCCTGGCCTCCCGGCTGAATACGATGTTGAAAAAGCCACCGATTTCACCCGCCCAGCCCCAGCGCGCCAAGACGCGCTTCGCCTCAGGCTTCGTTCTCAGTCGTGCGAACCCCTCAACGTACCCTGCCCGCGTACGCCTCGAGGTTCTCACTCCCTGCGGCCTTGCTGGACGGACTTTTTGAACATCGTACTTGGTTAGGTTGGGGCATTGTCGCCACGTTGACAGGTTTCTTCCCCGTCTGTTACCTTGACCGGTCTATTTTACGACCACTTACATTTATCTTTCCTGCCGGTACGAGGTGGGGAAATAGGAGCCGCGACTCCCGTGGGCCGAGGCCTGATTTCCGAAGATGTGATCAGCCAAGTCAGGGACCGGGTCGATATTGCCGAGGTGGTTGGACACCACGTGAGTTTGACTCGGGCCGGCCAGAACCTGAAGGGGCTCTGTCCGTTCCATCAGGAAAAATCGCCCTCCTTTACGGTCAGTCCTTCCCGCCAGATTTTTCATTGTTTCGGATGCGGCGCGGGCGGCAACGTGTTTACGTTTCTGATGCGGATCACCGGTGGGAACTTTCCTGAGACGGTTCGTGAACTCGGGCAGAAACTTGGGATCGACGTGCCGGACAGTGGGCCGAGCGCTGGACCCCATGCAGCGCAGGCGAGCCGCCTTGAACCGCTCAATCGAGCGGTCACGGCGTGGTTTCAAGAGAATTTGCGGGATGGGGTGACCGGTACGACGGCGCGGGACTATCTAGCCGGCCGGGGTATTCAGGCTGGGACGATCGAGCGATTTGAAATTGGCTATGTGCCGGATGAGTGGGACGGGCTTATCAAGGCGCTGAGCAAGCAGGGCGTTGCACAGAGCGATTTGGCGGCTGCGGGATTGACGGTGGCGCGCGAACATGCGTCAGGATCCTACGATCGTTTTCGCGGTCGCGTGATGTTTCCTATCACGGATTTGCGTAAGAGGGTTGTTGGTTTTGGCGGGCGTATCCTCGGTGAGGGGACTCCGAAATACCTCAATTCACCGGATACTCCCTTGTTCAAGAAGGGGCAGACGCTCTACGCGTTGGATCTTGCACGTGAAGCGGTGGCTCGGCTGAAGACCGTGATCGTGGTGGAAGGGTATTTTGACGCGGTCGCGCTGCACCAAGCCGGGCTGACCCACACGGTCGCAACGCTTGGGACGGCCCTGACGGCAGAGCATATTCAGGTATTGAGACGGTTCGCTACGAAGGTCGTGCTGTTATTCGATCCGGATCAGGCCGGGGTTCGTGCTGCGTTGAGAGGGCTCGATTTGTTTGTGAACAGCGGGCTCGGTGTGAAAGTCGTCACCTTGCCGGGTGGAGACGATCCCGATACCTATGTGCGGAAGGAAGGGCCGGAGGCCTTTGCCCGTTTAGAAGAGCAGGCTCCGAGCCTCTTGGACTTTGCCCTTGAGCATAGTTTGAGCACGGCGGAGTCCAGTACGATCGAAGGACGTATCCGTAGTGCGGATGATGTGCTGCGGATTCTGCAAAAGAGCGAGCATCCGATCGAACGAGAAGAACGCATTCGCGTGGTTGCCGAACGACTGGGGGTCAACCAGCAACGGTTGATCGAACGGTATCCGGCGTTGGTACAGTCGGAGGGACGTCGACCGGCGCCCGCTCAATCGGCTACCCCCATATCGGTGACGTTCAAGGGTGTGAGCGAAGAGCGAGATCTGGTGTATTTGCTGCTGCATGGGCATCTGACTCCCGCCGATGTGCAACGGCTGAGGCCCGAGGCCTTCTCCGTTCCGGCTTGCCGGTCCCTCGTAGAGTCGGCGCTCAACCATCTCGATCGAGACGGCCGAGTCGGGCTCAGGTCGTTGTTGGATGCGGTCGTGGATCATCCGGATTGCGGGTCGCTAGCGACTGCGCTGTCCATGCGGGAAGACCATTTTGACGATGTGAAGGCCCACGTCGCGGGCTGCTTAGAGACGTTGGATCGGAAACGAGCCGAGGCTGTGTTTCGTAGTCTGATCACGCAGCTCAAAGCCGCCGAACGGGAAGGCCGTGCAGAGGATGCGCGGAAGTTGAACACGCAAGTGAATGAACTGCGAATGCAAAAGTCGGGGCGGCCCTCTACCGGGATGTTGTCCTTAGTGAAGGAGTAGTCATGGCGAAACCAGAGTTGCTCGGCGAAGTAAAGAAGCTGATCTCGATGGGGAAAGAGAAGGGCTTTTTGACGTACGACGAGCTGAACAGCACGTTGCCCGCGGAAGTCGTGTCCTCCGAGCAGTTCGGCAGCATCATGACGATGTTCGGCGAAATGGACATCGAGATTGTCGATGCGCCCGAGGGGGAACGGATCAGGAAAGCCCAGGACACTGAAGAGGCAAGTGAGGATGCCGAGGACGCCGAGGTTGAAGCCGGCGCGGGGGAAGAGAATGAGAAGGAAGAGAAAGAGGAGAAGGAGATCGATCTCACTCCCGGCGCACTCAGCCGGACCGATGACCCGGTTCGACTCTATCTTAAAGAGATGGGAAGTGTGGCGCTGTTGAGCCGTGAGGGAGAAATCGAGATCGCGAAACGCATTGAAGAGGGCAAGAGGGACATCGCTTCGGTCATCTATGGGATGCCGATGACGATCGAGTTTGTCCTCGCACTGTACGATCAGCTCAAAAACGGGACTATCGATGTGCGTGAAATTGTCCCGATCATCGAAACTGAAGAGGAGTTTGAGGAAGAGCAAATCCAGCGGGACTATGAAGAGCTTCGGGTCAAGACGCTTGAGGGGCTGAACTCCGTCCGGAAAATCTCGACCTCGCTCAAGAGCCTCTATGAAGTGGCTCGGCATGCTAACAGCGATCCCGCGAAGCAGAAAAAGATTAAGAAGCAGATCGATACGATTCGCGATCAGGTCGTGGAGAAGATGGAATCCGTCAATCTCCATGGTGTGCTGAAAGATCGGATGGTGCAGCGTGTGCGCGAGCTGGCAATTCAAATCCGGACATCGGAGCGGGAGATCGTCAGTTGCCAGCGGCGGCTTGGGATCAGCGGTGAAGCCGGTGCTGAGGCCCTCAAGAAGCTTTGTCGCGATCGGAAAGACTTCCTTGCAGTCAAACGCAAAACGAGCTGCTCGGAAGACGCCCTCACCGAGATAAAAAAAGTCTACCAGGCCGCGAAAGGGCGAATTCGACAACTCGAGACCGAAGAGGCCCTGGTATCCGCGGAAGAGATTAAAGATGCGGTCAAGCATCTGGATGTGGCGGAGGATAAGGTCAAGCGTGGGAAGGCTGAGCTGGTCGAGGCGAATCTTCGTCTCGTTGTCAGTATCGCCAAGAAGTACACGAACCGTGGTCTCCAGTTCCTCGACTTGATCCAGGAAGGTAATATCGGCCTGATGAAGGCCGTGGACAAATTCGAATACAAGCGCGGCTACAAGTTCAGTACCTATGCCACCTGGTGGATTCGCCAGGCGATTACCCGCGCGATCGCCGATCAAGCCCGGACAATCCGTATTCCCGTGCATATGATCGAGACAATCAACAAGCTGATTCGAACTTCCCGCCATCTGGTCCAGAAACTCGGACGTGAACCGACGCCGGAGGAAATTGCCGAGCGTATGGATCTGCCGCTGGACAAGGTGCGGAAGATTTTAAAAATCGCACGCGAGCCGATTTCTCTCGAGACCCCGATCGGCGAAGAAGAAGACAGCCATTTGGGCGACTTTATTGAAGATAAAAAGGCGGTGTCTCCTCTGGAAGCGGCGATCCGGTACGATCTCCAGCGCCAGATTAACAGCGCATTGGAAACGCTCACGCCGCGGGAAGAAAAAGTGTTGCGGAAGCGGTTCGGCATTGGCGAAGCCACTGACCATACCCTCGAAGAGGTTGGTCAGGACTTCGAAGTGACCAGAGAACGTATCCGGCAGATCGAAGCCAAGGCCCTGCGCAAGCTGCGTCATCCGAGCAGGAGCAAGAAGCTGCGCAGCTTCGTGGAAGGTCTGTGATGCGGCATGGAGTGCTCTTTGGAATTTGACTCCGCCCCTCGGTCAGCCTAGAATCTTCTGCTTATGTCGGCGGGTCAGGCACGCGCGAGTTATCTGCCTGGCCGGGCCCATAGCTCAGGTGGTTAGAGCGGCTGACTCATAATCAGCTGGTCCTAGGTTCAAGTCCTAGTGGGCCCACCAGCGCAGCCGCGGAGCCTATCGGTCGGGATCGTAGTTCTGAACTACAGCTATTAGGAGTGCGTTGAACCAGAATCTTTCCCCTCTTATCGAACTGCAGAAGCTGGATCTCCGCATCGCGGAGATCCGGGACCAACGCCGAAAAATTCCAGAACGGCTTCAAGCGATTGATGCTCCGCTTCGAGAGGCTCGGCAGCTACATCAACAGACCAGTGGCTCTGTGGAGACTCTCATCAAGGAGCGGCGGTCGCACGAACAGGATCTTGAAGCGCATGAAGCGCACACAGAGAAAATGAAGTCGCGGCTGTCCGAGCTGAAATCCAACAAGGAATACCAGGCTCATCTCTTCGAGATCGAGGTCGCCAATAAGAAGAAAGGGGACATCGAGGAGAAGGTCTTGCTGTGTATGGAGAAGATCGAACAACTGCAGCGGACGGCCAAGGAAGCGCAAGAGAAGCTCAGCACGATCGAAAAGGTTTTTACGCAGGAAAAACAGACGCTCGATGAGCTGGAGCACAGGCTCTCAACGGAGTTGGCCGATCTCGAAGCGCAGCAGCACGCCCATTCGGCTCATGTCGAGAAAGGGCTGCTCAGTCGCTACAACTCGATCAAAGCGTTGCGCAAGGATCATGCTCTCGCTGAAATCAAAGAGGGGATCTGTTCCGGATGCCGTCTGCAGCTTCCTCCGCAACTGATTTCAGAAGTCAAACGCGCGGACGATCTCCACACCTGCCCCTACTGCCGTCGGATGCTCTACTGGGACGGACAAATTCCAGTTGAAGCCATACCGGGCTCCGAACTCGATAAGACGTCGGCACTTGAGATCGGCGAGTCCGTCTAGCAGGATGCTGAAACAGTCCGCCAGGTTTTTGGAAGGTTAAGGCTAAGGTCTAGGCTGAGAAAAATCCTAACCCTTCGCTCACCCTTAACCTCGACCTCAGCCTGCTAGTCCGTTTTCCCCAAAACGGCCTGAGTTGTTTTGAAGTGCATCTTCGCAACCGACCCCAGCCGTTCCTCACCATGCTTCTTTACAATCATGCGTCCGGCCAGCTCGACGGCGGGTGAGGCCCCTTTGGGCAACGTCGTGCCGATCTCATCAGAGAGGCGTCTCAACCGGAGGAGGAATTCGGCGCGGGCTAGGATGGAAGCAGCGGCTACGGCCAGATCGGATTCGGCTTTATGCCTCTGTTCCAATACGATCGTGCGCCCCTTCTTCTGTAAGGCATTCAGAATCAACCGTTCATCGCCAAACTGATCTGCGACCGCGCGCCCGCATGAAACCTTTTGAAGCAAAGTCTCCAGGGCCTTGGCATGTCCCCATGCCAGCAGGCGATTCAAATTTCGGATCTTCGCATACAGTTCGTTGTATCGTTGTGGTCCGATTGCGATAATGCTGTGGGGGCACAGCATCCGGATATCGGGCGCCATTTCGAGAATACGGCCGTCTGATATTTTTTTGCTGTCCCGGACGTTCATGAGAGTCAATTCGATCTGAGTCGTGGCGTCGATGAAGACGGCGGCGATGACCAGGGGACCAAAATAGTCTCCCTTGCCGGATTCATCGATGCCGATACGTTCGATGGAGGTGTGCGGTGTCTTGTCAGTCACAGGCAAGTGGCTCTAGTGGAAAACCTTGGAGCAGCGCGGTAATCTAACAGACCGATCTGGGGCGGTCAATTTCGTCGGAGTCGACAGAATCGAACCGAGCAGAGGGAGGTGTCGTTCGATGCATACAGTGAAACAACGGTCACGGTGGGTGTTTGTGATGGTGATGAGTGTGGCGCTCGCCTCGCTGGTGGGGTGCGAAACCAATCCTTACACCGGACGGTCGCAGTTACTCATGACCTCCGTGTCGCAAGAAATGCAAATGGGCGCGCAAGCTTACGATCAGGTCAAGAGTGACCCCAAGATGCGGCCGTCGCAAGATCCGCGCGAGGTCGAACCGGTCAAGCGCGTGGCGGCTCGTATCGTCGAAGCGGCCAAGCGTTCGAAGTATGCCGAGATGGCGAATCAGTTTCAGTGGGAAGTGACGGTCATCAAAGACGACAAGACGCCGAATGCCTTTGCGCTGCCCGGCGGCAAGATGGCGGTGTATACCGGCATCTTTCCTATGGCCAAGACGGAAGCAGGGCTGGCTGCAGTCATGGGGCATGAAGTTGTCCATGCCTTGGCCCGACACGGCGCCGAACGGATGAGCCAGGGCCAGCTGACGAATGCCGGACTTCAGGTCGTTGGCGCAGCAGCAGGGGCGGCGGGCGGGGGCGGGATGTTGGGGCAGGCGGCGATGGCTGCGCTTGGCGTCGGCGCGAAGGTGGGGGTGTTGTTGCCCTTCAGCCGAAAGCATGAATCGGAGGCGGACTACATTGGGATTCTGCTCGCGGCGGATGCCGGCTATGACCCACGAGAGGCGGTAGCCTTGTGGGAACGGATGGGCCAGATGTCCGGTGGCGGCGCGCCGTCGGAGTTTATGTCTACGCACCCAAGCCATGAGACCCGCATCGATCAACTGAAAAAGTGGATGCCTGAGGCCATGGCTATTTATCAGGCCAAACAGCCGGTGCCTGCGGTGTTGTTGCCATCCGTTCAGTAGGTCGATGCATTCGTGGGGTGCCCTTGAAAGCGCGGCGCTTCAGTCCTATAGTGTTTTGGCGCGAGGGAGAAGACTGGGTGATCGCTTGGAGCGGTAACGCTCTAAGAGGAAAGTCCGGACTTCATGGGCAGGGCGCTGGGTAATTCCCAGGCGGAGCGATCCGACACCAGCACCACAGAGAATAAACCGCCGATGGCCAAGGGGACAGGATTCCAATCCGGTTGCTTTGGCTCAGGTAAGGGTGAAACGGTGGGGTAAGAGCCCACCGCGGTGGTGGCAACATCACCGGCAGGGTAAGCGTCGCCTGATGCAAGGCCAAATAGGAAGACACCTGCCGGTTTTCTTCGGAGAACCGGCGACCGGCTGGCCCGGCTGAGGTCTTCGGGTAGGTCGCTTGAGGTTCGAGGTAACTCGAATCCCAGAGAAATGATCACCCCCGCTTGGGAGCATATCCCAGGCGGGACAGAATCCGGCTTATCGGTCTTCTCCACCGCGCTTTTTTTATTGCTCGACGTAGCTCTCCTTCCGTCACGTTCCCTTCGAACTGTTCGACCTCGTCGAGCAAGACGACCGGAACTCTTGCTCCATAACGTTCCATCAATGCCCTATCGTTTTCGATAGAAACCTTGCTCGTTTCAATGTGTAGTTCTGACTGAAGATGAGTGGCTATTCGGTAGACGACATCGCAGAGATGGCAATCGTCACGAGACAGGACGGTTACACGGATAGGCATGCTCATGGAAGTGCGGTCCAAGCCAGCGAGTGGAGCGTGAAGGTATCATGTGGGGAGGCAGACTGTCAGGGAAGAAGGCTCACAGACCGGCCCTACTATTGACGCGTGGAAACGCGTGGTGCTAGGATCATCCATCTTTCTCTTTCTCCCTGATTTTTCAGAATGTTCTGAACAATCGTGGGGGATTGTGTCTCGTCTAAATTTTGACGAGCAGCAGCGTAGCATATTTTGTGCTGGCTCCTCCGCCTAGTTCTCACTGGCGGGATGGAGGGAGGTTCCGTCATGAAGCTCACAGGTGCTGAGATCCTCATCGAATGTCTCAAACGGGAAGGCGTCAAGACGATTTTTGCGCTTCCCGGTGGTGTCGTTCTGAAGATTTTTGACATGCTGCATCAGCAGAAGGATATCGAAGTGGTCCTGACTCGCCATGAGCAGGGAGCGGGCCATATGGCGGAAGGCTATGCCAAGGCGACCGGTAAAGCAGGGGTGTGCCTTGTGACCTCCGGACCAGGCATGACGAACGTCATCACGGCGTTGGCGGACGCGTACATGGACTCTGTGCCGCTGGTCTGTTTTAGCGGACAGGTTCCTACAAGCCTGATAGGGAATGATGCGTTCCAGGAAGCGGATAATATGGGACTGAGTCGTCCCTGCACCAAATACAATTTCCTGGTGAAAGACGTAAAAGATCTGGCGACGACGATTAAAGAAGCCTTTTATATTGCGACGACAGGGCGCCCAGGTCCGGTGTTAGTGGACATTCCGAAAGACGTATCCATGGATAAGGCGGAATTCGTCTATCCGAGCTCCATCTCTATCCGTAGCTACAATCCGGTATACGAAGGGAATAAGTGGCAGATCAAGCAGGCGGCTGAGGCTATGACGAAGGCCAAGAAGCCGGTGCTGTATGTCGGCGGTGGAGTCATCTTCTCCGGCGCATCGCAAGAATTGCTGGAGTTAGCCGAGCTGACGCATATGCCGGTCGACATGACATTGATGGGGCTGGGAGCTTTTCCTGGTGAGCATCCTCAGTCCATGGGTATGTTGGGGATGCACGGCACCTATTGGGCAAATATGGTGATGCACTATTCCGATCTTGTCGTGGCTATCGGGGCACGATTTGACGATCGCGTGACTGGAAAGGTCTCTGAGTTTTGTCCTCACGCCAAGGTCATCCACATCGATATCGATCCGACCTCGATCAGGAAGAATGTCAATGTCGACATTCCGATCGTCGGCGACTGCAAGCTGGTGCTCCGTGAGTTGATTCAGATTCTTCGTGCCACGGTAAACGGCGATCAACGGGAATTACGCAAGCCCTGGTGGAACCAGATTCGAGAATGGCAACAGGCCAATCCTCTTGCCTATCAACAAGAAGCGGATGGGCCGATCAAGCCGCAACTTGTCATCAGCCGGCTCTATGACCTCACGAAAGATCGGGATCCGATCGTGTCGACCGATGTCGGACAACACCAGATGTGGGCTGCCCAATATTTTAAGCTGGCGAAGCCGAATCGCTGGTTGACCTCCGGGGGACTTGGAACCATGGGGTTCGGATTCCCTGCCGCCATGGGGGCGCAGGCGGCGTTTCCAGGCCGGTTAGTCCTCTGCATCGCGGGCGACGGCAGTATCCAGATGAATATGCAGGAAATGGCAACGGCTGTGGTGCATAAACTGCCGGTGAAGATTATCATTCTGAACAACCGGTTCCATGGGATGGTCCGGCAATGGCAGGATCTCTTTTACGAAGGACGGTATGCCTCGAGCGATCTGGAAACGACGCCGGACTTTGTGAAGTTGGCGGAGGCCTACGGAGCGGTTGGGCTCAGGGCGAGCAAGCCGTCGGAGATCGATGATGTCATCAAGGAAGCTCTTGCGGTGAACAAGCCGGTGATCGTCGATGTGCCGACGTATCGATATGAAAACGTCTATCCGATGATTCCCGCCGGCGGTTGCAACCACGAGATGATCTTGGAAGACCCACCGGCTTTGAAAAATAAGCAGTCAGGAGCGGGGCAAGGGGCTCCGAAAGATTCAGATACGATTCTCACGGCCTAAGCCGTTAATGTTGAATTGTGAATGATGAATAGACGAAACTAGAAACTCAACACTCAGCATGTAGCATTTATTTTCATGGAACACATTATTTCAGTCACCGTCGAGAACAAGTTCGGTTCGTTGTCGCGCATCGCCGGGCTATTTAGCGGTCGTGGGTTCAACATCGAAAGTCTCTCGGTGGCACCAACGCTCGATCCGTCCATGTCGCAGATGACCATCGTCACGTCCGGAGACGAGCGGATCATCGAGCAGATTGTGAAACAGCTCAACAAATTGATCGACGTCATTAAGGTTGTGGATTTGAATGAGAGCGATTTTGTTTCGCGGGAGACAGCGCTCATCAAGGTGCATACGCGGTCTGAAGATCGGGCGGAGGCGCTGCGGATCGCCGATATTTTCAGGGCCAACGTCATCGATTCCACGCCAGCGACGTATACCATCGAGGTGACCGGAGACCCACGAAAGATCGAAGCGATCATCAATCTGCTGCAGCCCCTCGGAATCAAAGAACTCACCAGGACCGGGCGGGTTGCGGTTGCCCGCGAGTTGATTAGGTCGACGGACGTACAGGCAAAAAAGGTTGTCCGCGAATAGACGTCATGCCGGACGCAATGTCCAATCGGTTCCTTGACAGGGCTATTACCCCAGGAGTCATCGATGAAGATTTACTACGATAAAGATGCCGACATTCAACAGATCAGGAATAAGAAAGTGGCGGTGATCGGCTATGGCAGTCAAGGCCATGCCCATGCGCTCAACATGAAGGAAAGCGGTGTGAGCGTCGTCGTTGGATTACGTGAAGGCGCCTCGTGGAAGAAAGCGGAGCAAAGCGGGCTGAAAGTCATGCCGGTGGCCGATGCCGTCAAGGCGTCGGATGTCGTCATGATTCTTGCGCCAGATGAAGCGCAAGCGGCCATCTATCGGCAGGAGATCGCTCCGAATTTGAAGCCGGGCTCCTATCTTGCGTTTGGCCATGGCTTCAACATTCATTTCGGGCAAATCGTCCCGCCGCCCACGATTAATGTGTTCATGGTCGCGCCCAAAGGACCGGGCCATCTCGTTCGATCGGAATATACGAAAGGCAGCGGGGTACCCTGCTTACTCGCAATCCATCAGGATCCAAGCGGAACGACCAAGCAGTTGGGCCTTGCCTATGCCAGTGCGATTGGGGGCGGGCGGGCCGGTGTGATCGAAACAAACTTTCGGGAAGAAACCGAGACGGATCTTTTCGGCGAACAGGTCGTTCTCTGCGGAGGGCTCACGTCTCTTATCCAGGCCGGGTACGAGACCCTTGTGGAGGCCGGCTATTCTCCGGAGATGGCCTATTTCGAGTGCCTGCACGAAGTAAAACTGATTGTGGATTTGATCTATCAGGGCGGCATTGCCAACATGCGGTATTCCATCAGTACGACGGCCAAGTACGGTGATATCACTCGCGGCCCTCGGATTGTGACGGAGCAGACAAAGCTTGAAATGAAGAAAATTTTGAGCGAGATTCAGCAAGGCCAGTTCGCCAAAGAATGGGTGCTGGAGAATCAAGCGAACCGTCCGGTCTACAACGCGCTGCTGGCAAAGGGGGAAGCCCATCCTATCGAAGAGGTCGGGGGGCGGCTGCGTGCGATGATGCCCTGGCTGAAGAAGGACCAACTGGTCGATAAGAGTAAAAACTAGCAGGAGGTTGAAACCGACTTCCGGCGGCCTGTTCGCTCGCTGCGGTCTTGTCTGTGGTTGGACGCGTTTTGACGCATCCGGGCTGAGCGGGTGAGCCTCATGGTCGGTTGCATATCATCCTGAATAACCTGAGGCGACTCTGTGGCGGATCGTGCCGTCGGCATCCCGTTTGCCAAAGAAGGAATTCCCTTCATCGGGGTTGCTGTTGGCGTTACACTGCTGGCAGTATGGTTGGGCTGGATTATTGCGGCGGTCGTGGCGGCGCTCCTGACTTTCTTCGTCGCGTGGTTCTTTCGCAACCCATCCCGGGTGGTCCCGCAGGGGCCGCGTCTCGTCCTGGCGTCCGGTGACGGGAAAGTCATCGCCATCGAAGAAGAGTTCGAGCCCCGATTTATCAAGGATCGCAGTATCAGGATCAGCATCTTCTTGAATGTATTCGATGTGCATATTAACCGGGTGCCCTGTGAAGGGGTCATCGAAGATGTGCAGTACCAGCCAGGTTTGTTTCTGGTCGCGAGCAAGCCGGATGCGACATTGAGGAACGAACAAAATGCCCTGATGATTAAGACGGTGCAGGGCCCAAAAGTATTGTGTGTGCAGGTGG